>SKWP01000081.1 GCA_007128865.1 Paracoccaceae bacterium | reverse complement strand
GCGCGCGTTCGGCCGATACCAGCACCATCGCGCCGCCGCCATCGGTGACAAGGCAGCAGTCGCGCACCGTCAGCGGCGTGCTGATCATGCGCGCCGAAAGCACCTGCTCGATGCTCAGCGGCTCCTTTTCCCAGGCGTCGGGGTTCATCAGCGCCCATTGCCGCGCCGCCACGGCAACCTCGGCCAGCTGTTCGCGGGTGGTGCCGAATTCGTGCATGTGCCGGGCCGCTGCCAGCGCATAGGCCGAGGTCGGCAGGATCGGCCGGTACGGGGTTTCCCAGGGGTTGAATTCGCGCGGCGACGCGGCCGACCGGCTGACCGAACGCTGGGTGCTGCCATAGGCGATCACCGCGACCGAACACAGGCCCGCCTCGATCGCCGCATGGGCATGGGCGAGATGCGACATGAACGAAGACCCGCCGATGTTGGTGCCATCGAAATACCGTGGCCGCAGGCCCAGGTATTCGGCCAGCGCCAGCGGCGCCATGCGCAACTGCGAGGTGGTGGCGAACAGCCCGTCCACATCGCCCAGCCCCAGCCCGCAATCGGCAAGCGCGCGGGTAACCGCCTGCGCCATCAGATCGGCCGGTGTCATATGGTCGGCCACCCGGCCGAGATCGGACTCCGCCACGCCCACCACGGCGACGCTGCCGCGCGCGCTCATCGGCCCGCCTCGGCCAGCAGGAAGACCGGAAGCGGCGGCTCGTCGGCCGCAAGGCTGCGGAACGCCACCTGCACCGGGGCGCCGATCGGCACCGCGGCCGGATCGTCGGCATCGATCCGGCTCATCATCCGGAACCCTTCGTCCAGATCGACGAGCGCCAGCGCATGGGGCGCCTCGCCGCGCGGGTGAACGGTGGTGACCGAATGCACCCGCCCGCGCCCCGCCGATACCGCCCATCGCAGCGGCCCCGACACACCCGCAGGCGCCACCACCCGAGGCGGGAACACCGCGCGCCCGCAGGCCCCGCGCTGGAAGGCAAGCTCACCCTGCGCACAATGATGCAGAAAGCGCCCGCGGGGCGACATCCTGTCGGGATCGGGCTCGTTCATGCTCTCCTCCCCGATATCAGGCCGGTGTCAGAAGCGACCGGAGGGCGGAGAAATCGCCGCCGGCATCGGCGCCCCAGATCAGGCCAAGAACCCGTTCGGCACGGTCCTTGCCCAGGACCGGCCCGGCATTGTCCAGGAACTTGGCCGAAAGCTCGTCGTCGCTCAGCGGATTGTCACCCTCGCCGCGGGGGTCGAGCACCCGCCGTTCCAGCCGCCGGCCATCGCGCAGATGCAGCACCACGACACCGCTGCGCCGGCCGGGATAGGCGGCCTCGCATGCGTCGTCCACATGAACGCGGGTGGCGGCCAGCAGGCGCTGCGGCTCTGGCCCCACAAAGCAGGCCGGGTCGAAATCCGCCGCGCCGAGCCGGCCATGGATCAGCGCTGCCGCCATTGCGCAGGGCGCACTCATCTGCGCCTCCAGGAGGTTGCGCGCGGTGGCATGGTCATGGCCGCGCACGCCAACGGTATAGAGCCCGATCTCGGCCTGCACGACATCGCTCGACTGCAGCCCCTCTTCCTGCCGCAGCGCCAGCGCCGCGTCGATTGCCGCGTGGAAATGGCGGCAGCAGGGATAGGGCTTGAAATAGGCGGTGGTGACCAGATGCCGGCTGCCCAGCCCCTCGGTGATCTGGTCGATATCCACGCGATTGTCGACCATGGCGCGGAACAGCCCGTGCTTGCCTTCCAGGCACTCCACCGCGCCGGTGATGCCCTCGGCCGCAAGCCCGGCACAGACGATGCCGTCGCGCGCGGCCTTGCCGGGGTGCAGCCGCTTTACCTCGGCGCCATCGTGCAGATATTGCCGGATACCACCGGAAAAGCTGGCCGCGATGCCGAAACCATGCGCCGTGGTGGCCGCATCCAGCCCGGCGATGCGGGCGGCAACGGCCGTGGCGCCGAACACCCCGGCCACCGGCGTGTTGTGCCAGCCCTGGCTGGCCGAGGCCGGATGCATGGCCGAGGCGATGCGCAACGTCACCTCGTATCCGGCCACCACCGCGGCGATGAAGCCGGCCATGTCGGCCCTGTCGCGTTCGGCCGCCGCCAGCGCCGCCGAAAAGATCGAACCGCCCGGATGCACCGAACCGCGGGTCTGCCCGTCATCGAAATCGAGGCTGTGCGCAGCGGCGCCGTTGACAAAGGCGGCCTCGGGCGCCGAAAGGCCCGCTGTGCAGCCTATCGGCGTCGCCACCGGCCGCGCGCCCTGGGCCACTGCCCAGCGCAACAAGGCTTGGGTCACCGGCATCGCGGCCCCGGGCAGCGCGCTGGCGAGATAATCCACAAAGGCGCGGCGAAAGCCGTGGATGGCTTCGGGCGGCAGCGCCTCGGCCCGCAACCCCGCGACATGGGCGGCAAGCAGCCCGCTGAGGCTTTCCGTCCCGGGCGCCGGACCTTCGATCGGCCTTGTAACCGTCATTGCAATCTCCCTCAGTGCCGCGCCGAAGGCGCCTGTCCGGCCGCATCGGCCATCACCACCAGACCGTCCAGCGCAACCACGCCCTGCCCGGTGCCGCGCACCAGAAGCGGGTTGATCTCGGCCTCCGAAAGCCCCGGCACCGCCAGCCCCAGCCGCGAGAACCGCACCACCGCATAGGCCAGCGCGTCCAGATCGCCCCGTGGCAGGTTGCGATAGCCGTCAAGCGCCCTGAGTTCCGGCAGTTCGGCGATCATCGCCCGGGCGGTCGGCAGATCGACCGGGGCGACACGGACGGAAATCTGCGGGCGCAGTTCGGCCGTCACCCCGCCCATGCCCAGCACCACCACCGGACCGGCCTCGGCATCGTCGCGCCATCCCAGGATGACCTCGGCAAGGCCCGTCTCCATCCGCTGGGCAAGAACCCCCTTCAGGCGGGCGGCCGGAAAGGCGGCGCGGGCGCGCTCAAGCAGCCTTGCGGCCACCGCTGCCAGCTGCGCCGGCTCGACGTTCAGCCGCACCAGCCCGGCGTCGGACTTGTGCAGGATGTCAGGCGACAGCACCTTGACCGCCAGCGGGCCGGCAAGGTCGGGTGGATCGGCAGTGCCCGTTGCCGGCAGCACGCATGTTTCCGGCCCCGCGACACCCAGCGCAGCGAACAGCGCCAGGGCGCTGCGTTCGTCCCACTGCGCGGTCTGCGCGGCAAGCCCGCGCGCCGGGGCAAGCCCGGCCTCGTCGACCGCAACCGGCGGCGCCGGGGCGCGCCAGTTCAGATAGGCATGGACGGCATCGGCACAGCTTTCCGGGGTGCGGAACCCGGCAAGGCCGGCATCGTGCAGCATCGACAGGCATTCGTCGGCCTGCGGGGCCAGGAACACCGCCAGCGGCTTGCGCCCAAGCCGCGCCTCGGTGACCCGCGAACAGATCATCGCCGGTTTCGAGCGCGCCGACGATCCCATGACCGAAATCACCGCATCGCAATGGTCCGATTCCATCAGCTCGGTCAGGATGCGGGCATAGCGGCCGCCTTCGCCGGTGCCCATGGGCAGGTCGATCAGCGGGCTGTCGGATATCTCGATCCCTGCCTCTGCCAGCCGCGCGCGAAAGGCTTCGGGAGGCTCCGGAACCCTGTCGCCCAGGGCGCCCAGCCGGTCGGCGATCATCGCCGCCGCACCGCCGGTAGCGGTGACCATGGCCACCCCGCGCCCGGAAGGCGGGCCGAAGCCCTCGACGAAACGGGGCAGTTCCACAAGCCCCTCCATGGTTTCGACCCGCAGGATGCCATGGGCGCGGAAATACGCCTGCGCCACCTCGTCGGCGCCGACCATCGCCCCGGTGTGCGATGCCGCGACACGCCGCCCCAGCGCCGAACGGCCGAGCTTGTAGGCAATCACCGGCTTGCCGGCGGCAAAGGCGCGTCGCGCCGCGGCGGCCAGCGCCGGACCGTCGCGGAAGGTTTCCAGAAACAGCAGGATGACCTTTGTCTCGGCATCGTCGGCCAGGATCGAGACGATGTCGCCCACCGAAAGATCGGCCTCGTTGCCGATCGAGACCATCCTGGCAAAGCCGATGCCGCGGGCGGCCGCGCGGGTCAGAAGGCTGCCCAGCATGCTGCCGCTTTGCGACACCACCGAAACCGGACCGGGCAGGAGCCTTTCGGCCAGCAGCGCGGCGTTGGTGGTCAGCGGCAGCTTGCCGTGCAGGTTCACCAGCCCGATGCAGTTCGGCCCGAGAATGCGCACCCCGCCGGCCCGCGCCCGTGCGACGATACGCGCCTGGCGGGCGGCGCCCTCGGCGCCCGTCTCGGCAAATCCGGCGCTGAAGATGGTGGCCACCGGCACGGCCTTGCGCACGCACTGGTCGATGACATCCTCGACGGCCCCGGCCGGAACCATCACGAAGGCATGGTCCACCGGTCCGGGAACCGATGCCAGATCGGGCCATGCCTTGAGACCCATGATCTCGGACCGCGTCGGGTTGACCGGGATCACCCGCCCCTCGAAACCGGCCTCGGCCAGATAGCGCTGCGGGCGGGCGTTGTTCTTGGCCGGATCGGCCGACGCGCCGATCAGCGCCACCGTCCGCGGCCGAAAGAGGCAATCGCCGAGGGTCTGCGCCGCAGTGCCGGTATCCGTCTTCACGCCATCATCCTGCAATCCTGCGCCCGACGCCGTTCATTCACCGGTGAACCGCGGCTTGCGCTTTTCGCGGAAGGCCGTCACCCCTTCCCTGTGATCATCGGAGGCGCGTGCCACGCTGGCGGCATAGCTTTCGATCTCCAGCACGGTTTCCAGCGACGGGCTGCAGCCTGCCGCGAACATCTTCTTGGCAAGGCCCAGCACATAGGTCGGCGCCGCGGCGAGGCTGGCCGCCAGCGCGCGAGCCTCCTCCAGCAGCCTGTCGGCCGCCACCAGCCGGTTGACCACCCCCCATTCGTATGCCTCGCGCGCCTCAAGCCGCCGCGCGGTCATCACCAGATCCTTGGCCCGTCCGACGCCCAGTCGCTGCGCCAGAAAGAAAGTCGCCCCGCCATCCGGCACCAGCCCGACATTGGCAAAGGACTG
>SKWP01000040.1 GCA_007128865.1 Paracoccaceae bacterium | reverse complement strand
GGGCAAGGAGCTCAAGGAATTCGATGGCGAAACCTATGTGCTCGAACGCGGCCTGGTGGCCGATCTGTCGATCGTCAAGGCGTGGAAGGCCGACACCACCGGCAACGCGATTTTCCGCAAGACCGCGCGCAACTTCAACCCGCCGGCGGCGACCTGCGGGCGCGTCTGCGTGATGGAGGTGGAAGAGATCGTCGAGCCCGGCACGCTGGACCCCGACAACATCCACCTGCCCGGCATCTATGTGCATCGCCTCATTCAGGGGCAGCACGAAAAGCGCATCGAACAGCGCACCACGCGCAAGGCCTGAGGGAGGGACGCATCATGGCATGGGACCGCAACCAGATGGCCGCCCGCGCGGCGAAGGAGCTTGAGGACGGGATGTATGTAAACCTCGGCATCGGGATCCCGACGCTGGTGGCCAACTACATCCCCGACGGCGTCACGGTGACGCTGCAATCGGAAAACGGCATGCTGGGCATCGGCCCCTTTCCGACCGACGCCGAAGTTGATGCCGACCTCATCAACGCCGGCAAGCAGACGGTCACCGCCCTGCCCCACACCGCCTTCTTTGACAGCGCGCAAAGCTTTGCGATGATTCGCGGCGGCAAGATCGCCATGGCGATCCTGGGCGCGATGGAGGTGGCCGAGAACGGCGATCTGGCCAACTGGATGATCCCCGGCAAGCTGGTCAAGGGCATGGGCGGCGCGATGGACCTTGTCGCCGGGGTCAAGCGCGTGGTTGTGGTGATGGACCACACCAACAAGGCCGGCGAATCGAAGCTGCTGCGCGCCTGCACCCTGCCGCTGACCGGCAAGGGGGTGGTCAACCGGATCATCACCAATCTGGGCGTGCTCGACGTGGTCGAAGGCGGGTTGAGGGTTGTCGAGACGGCGCCGGGCGTCAGCGAAGATGACATTCGCGCCGCGACCGAGGCGACACTGGTCAACTGAGCGTCAGGGGCGCGCGGCAGCCCGCTGCGCGCCCACCGCAAACACGCAACCGTCGCCCGGCAGTTCGGGCGGCGTAAGGCACAGCCCGCGTGCGACCTGCCACGCGGCAAGCACCTTGGGCACATAGGCGCGGGTTTCGGCGAATGGCGGAACGCCGTCATGGTTCCTGACCGCGCCTTCGCCGGCATTGTATCCGGCCAGCGCCAGCACCGCATCGCGTTCAAAGCGGGCAAGCAGCCAGTCGAGATAGGCAATGCCCCCGGCAATGTTCTGTGCGGCGTCGAAACTGTCGGTCACGCCAAAGCGTTCTGCCGTGGCCGGGATCAGCTGCATCAGCCCCTGCGCGCCCTTGCCGCTTTCGGCATCTGCGCGCCCGCCGCTTTCCACCGCGATCACCGCCAGCACCAGCGCCGGTGAAACCCCCGTTCCGACGCTGGCGCGCAGGATATCGGGGCCGTGCCGGGCGGCAATGTCCTGAAGCGTCTGGACACGGGGCTCGGGCACCGGCCGCCCTGACGGGGCCGCGCCCAGCGCGAGAATGCCTTCGGCAAAACGCGCCGGGTCGGGCGGGCCGGAAGCCGGCACCAGATCCCAGAACCAGTCGAAACCGGCGGCGGGTGCAGGGTCTGGCCTGACCTCGGGCGGCGGCGCGGCCGGCGGGCGGGGCGCAAGCAGACGGGCCTGTTCCACCGGGTCGATCTGAACCGTGATCCTGGGGCCGGTGTTGCCAGCGGTCGGGGCAACCACACGCCGGAAGGTGAAATCGGGCGATGGCTCTGGCGCTGCCACGGGTGTTTCCGCCATCGCCGGATGCGCCGAAACGAACAGGGCCGCCAACCCTGCCGCCATGCTGCTGGCTGCACGTCCTGCCATCTTGCCTGTCCTGCCTGCGGTCTTGCTGCCGATCAACGCCACCTTGGCAGAAATGGCAGCTTGTGGCTACGCCCGGTGTTTCCCGCCGGTCTGCACAGGGGGAAATCCGTGCAGGACCGGCCGGAAATGCCGTGACCCGCAGCGCGGACGCGGGCGGGGAATCGCAGCCGAAAACGGTGCGTCTGGCGCCGAAAGCGGGCCTTCGGCTGCCCCGAAAACAGCCATGCAAGCAGAAAATCTGTCGGCGGTTGAATTTTTTATCTTCAAATTTCAATGGCTTGACATGTCCGGCGCCGGAATCTGCCACCGCTAGGAAAATGCACGATCCGCGCCGCACTCTCGCCACGATTCGGGGGCCTTATGCCGACATGCCCGACGGGGATCGGGCCGGAACAGAGGCCGGCCCTGACAGAAACCGGAACGGCAGAACGGAACGAGCGAAACCTGAAAACCTGGAGACCGACATGAAATTCAATGACCTGATCAAGCAATTCCGCGACGACGAATCGGGCGCTGTCACCGTGGACTGGGTGGTGCTGACCGCCGCCATCGTGGGCCTTGGCATCGCCGTCGTGGCGACCGTGGGCGGCGGCATCGGCAACATGGGCCAGACCATCGCCGACGCTCTGGGCGGCGCGACCGTCGACACCACCGGCCTGACCGACATGGGCTCGACCAGCAATCCGACGCCCGCCGAGTGATCCGCAGCGTGGAATGCTGCGGGCGATACGCCTGACGCGCATGACAGCGCCCCGGGGAAACGGGGCGCTGTTTTCTTTCCGGCCGGCCGAGGGCGGCGCAGCCTTGCCCCGTTGCGGCGTGCCGGCAACCGCTGGAAGGTCACGCGATGCCAACAGACATGATCCGGGCCTGGCTGGCCGACGAGACCGCCGCGGTCACGGTGGATTGGGTCGTGCTGGCTGCCGCGATGATCGCCCTTGGCGTCGGCATCATCAGCCAGCTGAGCGGCGGCATGACCGGTGTGGCAACCGCGCTTTCCGATGCGCTGTCCGGCGCGACGATCCGCGAGTTGAGCTTCGACTGACAGCGCCGAAAAGGCGCGCGCGGCCGGGGCCCGACGGCGCAGACAAACCCGGATGTTTCCAAGCTTTTGCCGCATTCCGGTGACCATATGCCAACGCAGATATTCGCGACCCGGCGCCGCCGTCCGCGATAGTTCGAGAGGTGACCCATGCGACTAGTCTTTGGACTTGTGCTGTTGATCGGGATCGGTCTGGCGGGTTTTGCCGTGTTCATGGCGCAGAGCTACATCACGCAGACGCAGGCCCAGCTTGCCGCCGAGCGTGCCAATCGCGCCCCCGTGGTGGAAACGTCCGAGGTGTTCGTGGCCCGGCGGGCGATTCGTTATGGCCAGCGGCTGACCGAACAGGACGTCCGCGCCGTCAAATGGCCCAAGGAGGCTCTGCCGACCGGGGTATTCACCGACCGCGCGGCGCTGTTTCCGCCCGATGCAACGGGGCCGCGCACGGTGCTGCGCGCGATGGAACCGAACGAGCCGATCATGGCCATGAAGGTCACCGCGCCGGGCGAAAACGCCGGCGTGACCTCGCAGCTTTCGCGCGGGATGCGCGCCTTTACCATCCAGGTGAATGTCACCACCGGTGTCGCCGGCTTCCTGCGGCCGACCGACCGGGTTGACGTGTACTGGACCGGCCGGAGTTCTCAGGGCGAAATCACGCGGATGATCGAATCCGGCGTCCGCGTCATTGCCATCGACCAGAGCGCCGACCAGGATCGCAACGACCGCGCCGTGATCGCCCGCAATGTCACCGTCGAGGCAACGCCGCAGCAGGTCGCGGCGCTGGCACAGGCGCAATCGACCGGGCGGCTTTCGCTGTCGCTGGTCGGTGTCGAGGATGACGCGCTTTCCGAAGCGGTGGAGATCGACCAGCGCCGGCTGCTGGGCATCGAGGCGCCGCAGCAGGTGGTGATCGAGCGCCCGCAAGTCTGCACGATCCGCACCCGGCGCGGCAATCAGGTGGTGGAAATCCCCATTCCCTGCACGAACTGACCACCTGTCAGGCCAGGAACCCGCCGGCACGGTCACCGCATCTGGGGGCCGTGCCGTTCAATGTGCACCACCACTGGCATGTGTTGCCCATCACCCACATCAGCAACGGCGCGCAAATGCCTGATTCTTGCAATGTTTCGCGAATTGGCGCATGATGACTGAAATCGGGCGTTCAAAGACCCGGCACGAATTCGGCAGTACCAGTGATCGCAGAGGCAGGATCACATGATTCTTGAACCGCATTTGCGGGCCGGCCTTGTGGCGGTCGCGCTTTCAGTATCGGCGCTGGTGCCGGCACAGGCCCAGGCCGAGGTGCTGCGCGTCATGAACGGCGCCGCCTCGTCATCGCTCAACGTTCCGATGAACCGGGCGGTGGTGGTCGAGACGGACCAGCCCTTTGCCGAATTGTCGATCGCCAACCCCGGCATCGCCGACATTTCCACCCTGTCGGATCGTTCGATCTATGTGCTGGGCAAGACGCCGGGCCGGACATCGCTGACCATCCTGTCACCCGAAGGCCGGCTGATTGCCAATGTCGAGGTGCAGGTCACCCCGGACATCGCCGAATTCCGCGAACGTCTGCGCCAGATCCTGCCCTCCGAACAGATCGAGGTGCGCACGGCGAACGACGGCATCGTGCTTTCGGGGCTGGTTTCGAGCATCGACAACATGGACCGCGCCCTGAGCCTTGCCAACCGCTATGCGCCCGACCGGGTGTCGAACCTGATGCGGGTCGGCGGAACGCAGCAGGTCATGCTCAAGGTCCGCTTTGCCGAAATGCGTCGTTCGGTCAGCAAGAACCTTTCGTCGGGCATCAACGTCACTTCTGGCCCGGACGGCGATGGATTCAGGCGCACCGCCGGCCTCGGTGGTCAGGCCGAGGGGCGTTTCAACCTGGGCTTCACAACCGGCAACCTGCAGTTCCAGGTGCTGCTCGAGGCGCTGGAATCGCGCGGTATGGTCCGCACCCTGGCCGAGCCGAACCTGACCGCGCTATCGGGCCAGGAAGCCAAGTTCCTCGCCGGCGGCGAATACCCGATTCCGGTGTTCTCGGACCGCGGCGTGGGCATCGAATACAAACCCTTCGGGGTTGAACTGAACTTCACCCCCTATGTGCTGGGCGAAGGGGTCATCAACCTTTCGATCAACGCTGCGGTCAGCGGTATCGACCCGACGATTTCGGTC
>SKWP01000163.1 GCA_007128865.1 Paracoccaceae bacterium | reverse complement strand
GCCCGCCGTTTGCGCTCAAGGCCCTTTCCCGCGCCGCCATCCACAAGAGCGATATCGGCGCGGTGCGGCTTGGCCTGCCCGACGCTGCGGCCGTCGCCGCTGCCTGCAAGGACATTGCGGCACGGATGCAGGCAGCCGGCGCTTTGCTGGACGGATTTCTGGTCGAGGAAATGGCTGCACCTGGCACGGAAATCGTCATGGGCGGGATGATCGATGCCCAGCTCGGCCCGATGATCATGCTCGGCGCGGGCGGAATCCATGCCGAGATCCTGCGCGATGCAAGCTTCCGTCTTTGTCCGGTCGATGCGACGGATGCGCGGGAAATGCTGGATGAGCTGCGCATTGCCCCGATCCTTCGCGGCGCGCGCGGTCGCCCGCCGGTGGACGCCGCCGCCATCATCGCCGCGCTGCTTGCGCTGGGCGGCAAGGATGGGCTGTTCACCCGCAATGCCGACCGGATCGCCGAATTCGACATCAATCCGCTGATTGCGCGGCCTGACGGTCTGGTGGCGGTGGATGCGCGGATCGTGCTGCACGGGGGTGAGGCATGAAGGACATCAGTCCCGAACCCGCGAGCGTCCTGCCGGAATTCCGGCCGCTCTTCATGCCGCAAACCGTGGCGGTCATCGGCGCATCGGCAAGCGGTGTGACCCACGGCAACCGGTTCATCCGGCTGCTGAAGGAGGCTGGCTTTGCCGGTCGCATCTTTCCGATTCATCCCGGCGCCGGCCAGATCGAGGGTCTGCCGGCCTATCCGTCGCTTGCGCAGGCGCCCGAGGCGGTCGATTACGCCTATCTGATGGTGCCGGCCAGCCGGGTCGTGCAGGCGCTGTCGGGTACCGCAGGGCGGCTGCGTTTTGCGCAGGTCATGGCCAGCGCCGAACCGGGCGCGCAGCACTCATGGGAAAACGAGCTGCAGGCGCTGGCCCGGCGCGAGGGCTTTCGCCTGATCGGCCCGAACTGCATGGGCACCCATTCGCCCCGAGGCCGCTACACCTTCATGGAAAAGGCCGAGATGGCGCCCGGCGCGGTAGGCATTGCCTGCCAGAGCGGCGGGTTGGGCATGGACATCCTGCGTCGTGGCCAGAACCTGGGGCTGCGCTTCAGCGGTCTGGTCACCATCGGCAATGCCATCGACGTCGATGCCGCCGATCTGCTGGAATACTATCTTGCCGACCCGGAAACCGCGGTCGCCGGTCTTTACATTGAGGATGTGAAGGATGGTGCGCGATTCCAGTCCCTGTTGCGCCGCAACATGGGGCGCAAACCCGTGGTGCTGCTGGTCGGCGGCCTGACAGGGCCCGGCAGGGCTGCGGCGGCCTCTCACACCGGGGCAATGGGTGGGTCGGCCGAGGCATGGCGGGCGCTGTCGCGGCAGACCGGGGCGATCCTGACCGAGTCGCTGGATGAATTCCTCGACATGCTGCAGATGTGCCTGTGGCTTGTCCCGCGCCCCGGAGCGGTTGCTTCGGGTGTGACGCTGTTCGGCAATGGCGGCGGCACCAGCGTTCTGGCCACCGATGCGCTGGACAGAAGCGGCTTTGCCCTTGCGCGCCCCGACCCCGCGGCGCGGCAGGAGCTGGACGCAATCACACTGCCGCCCGGTGCAAGTCTCGAAAACCCCATCGATCTGCCTGCCAGCGTCCTCAAGGAGGAAGACGGCCGGGTTACTGCCCGCATTCTGGGGGTCAATGCCCGCAGGATTCGGCCCTATGCCACGATCGTGCACTTCAATCTTCCGGTCATCATGGCCTACCGGCACATTCCCGACTTCCTGCCAAACCTGCTGGATGCGGTGTTCGGCGATCCCGGCGGCGACGGCGATGGCGGGCACAAGTTGCTAGTGCTGCGTTCCGACCGCAGCGAAGAGGCAGACGCCTGGCGGCGCAATTTCCGCGCCGAAGCGGTGCGTCGGGGTGTGCCGAGTTTCGACGAGGTGCTGCAGGCTGTTCAGGCCTTGGCCGCCTACAGGGATTACGAGGGGTTTCTGGAGCGGCGCCGCGGCGGGCCGGAAACCGAAGCCCGGGGTAATCGGCGATGAACCGGAACCCGGCAGAAGCCGCCGCAAGCGACGAAAGCCTCGTGCAGGATCTGCGCGAAGTGGGCTTCACCGAATACGAGGCCCGGGTCTATATCCAGCTGCTGCGGCAAAGCCCGGCGACGGCCTATGAAATTGCCAAGGCCTGTGGCGTGCCGCGCCCCAACACCTATAACGCACTGGATTCGCTTTCCAAACGCGGATCGGTCCTGCCGGTCAGCGAAAACCCCCTGCGTTATGTCGCGGCGCCCCCCGACCGGCACCTGAGGGCGATCGGAAGGCGCACGATGGCCGTTTGCGACAACCTGGTGGAGGAACTCGCGCGTCTGGGTACGCCCGATGACGACCCGTATGTGTGGAACGTGCACGGTGAGACCGCGATCCATCGCAAGATCGGCGAAATGATCGACCAGAGCCGGCACAGCATCCGGGCCAAGGCCAGTACCGAGATGCTGCGTGGCCATGTCGATGCGTTGCGCGCCGCTTCCCGGCGCGGGGTCGAGCTGCTGATCGTGCTGTTCGGCAGCGACCCCGAGGAATTCCGCTTCGGTCCGAATTGCCGCATCTACCTGCACGAAAACACCGGTGTCCGCATGGGTACGGCCGATAACCTGTTCACACTGACCATCGATCACAGGCAGGCCGTGACCGCCACAACCGACAATCTGACCGCCTTTTACACCCGCAACCACGCCGTGGTTCAGATGGCCAACACCCTGATCCGGCATGACTATTACATGGCGGAAATCCACACCCGCTTTGGCGCCGAGATCGATGCGGCCTTCGGCCCGCATCTCCGGGAATTGCGCCTTGCCAGCTTCACCGAGGAACAGATCGCATCGTTTCTCGAGATGACCCGGGAGCGTTGAGCCCCCGGGGTGCCGACCCCGGTGCACGATGCACCGGCAAGGCACAGACCACCCGACCACCTGCGTTCAGCCACAATGGGAGGAACCAACATGAACCGCAGACACCACATCGCACTGACTGCTGCCTTTGCCGCGGCCATAGGGCTCGGGGCCGGGGCGGCCTCGGCGCAGTCGGACTATCCGACGCGCAGCATCGACTGGATCATTCCGTTCTCGGCCGGTTCGGGGGCCGATACCTTTGCCCGGAACCTGATTCAGGTCACCGAGGAAATCCTTGGCGTGCCGATCGTGCCGATCAACCGCGCCGGCGGCGGATCGTCCATCGGGACCGCCTTTGCGGTTGCACAGGCGCCCGACGGCTACACCGTCTTCAGCCAGTCCGACACGCTGGCGCTTGGCCTGGCTTCGGGCGAATGGCCCGTTTCCGTCGACCAGATGCAGGGCGTGGCCCGGATCAACGCCGACTACAAGACGGTGATCGTGCCGGGCAACAGCCCGTTCACGACCTTCGAGGAACTGGTCGAGCATGCCGCCAACAACCCGCGGGCTGTCCGGATCGGCGGCGTGGGAACGCGCAGCTGGTCATCGGTCTTCGTGGACACCATGCTCGAGTCCACCGGCGTTGAAATGAACTACATTCCCTACGACGGCGGCAGCCAGGTCGTGGCAGCGGTCATGGGCGAAAACATCGAGGCGGCGGTGATCACCTCGAGCAATGTCAACGCCCAGGTCGATGCCGGTGATATCCGCATGCTCGCGCTGAGCCTTGGCCAACGCCCTGCCGACCGCCCCGATGTTCCCACCTTCGGCGAACTGGGCCATGATGCGCTGCATGACGATCTGCTGTGGCGCGGTGTCTTTGCCCCGGCCGGCACCCCCGATCATGTGCTCGAGGCGCTGAGTGCAGCCCTCGAACAGGCGATCCAGGATCCCCGCTGGCGCACCTACATGACCAACCAGCGCCAGCAGGATGCGTTCATGGATGCCACGGAATTCGACCCCTATTTCCGTAACAGCGTCGAAACCTACCGGCGCGGCATGTAAGCCCCCGCAACGGGACCAGTCCGGCCCGTCCGACCCTGTCGGGCGGGCCGGTTTGCGAAAGGCCGCAGGCAAATGACCAGTCATCGCATAGCCATCATCGGCGCCGGCGCCGTGGGCGGGTATTTCGGTGCCAGATTCGCCCGCGCCGGGCTTGACGTGACCTTTTTCGACCCCTGGGCCGAGCATGTTGCGCAATGCGCCCGGCAGGGGCTGACAATCGAGGCCATGAACCCTGCCGAGAATCTGCGCATCCGGGTAGACATGCGCGGTATCGATGCGGTTCAGGGCATCCTTCGCGAGGCACCGATCGACATCGCCTTCATCGCCGTGAAATCCTACGACACGGTCTGGGCAACGCATCTGATCCTGCCCTATCTGGCGGCGGACGGTATCGTCGTGTCGCTCCAGAACTCCTTCAACGAGCCGCTGATCGCTTCCATCGCCGGAGCAGAACGCTGTTTTGGCTGCGCGATCGAATCGCTTTCATGCGATCTGGTCGCGCCGGGTCTGGTGCGCCGCCTTTCCCCCGGGGGCAGCGTTGCCGTCGGTGCCATGGCGCCGGGACGGACCGCACAGCTCGACCGGCTGTGCGCGGTGCTTTCGCATGCCGATCCTGCCCGCGTGGTTGACGATCTTGCTTCGGCGAAATGGTCCAAGCTTGTCATCAACGCGATGCGAAACGGGCTGTCGGCAATGACGGGCATGACCGGCAGCGAACGCGATTCGCATCCGGTGACCCGGGCCCTGGGCATTCGGCTGGGCGCGCAAACTGTGCAGGTTGGCAGGGCTCTCGGGCTGTCGCTGACCGACACCGGCTATCGGTTCGACACGCTTGTCGCGGCCGGCGCCGGTGACCCCGGCGCGACGGCCGAAATCCACGCCCGAATGGCCGAGATCTCAGCAGGGCGCAGCAGTACGCAAAGCCCTTCGATGGCGCAGGACATCCGCAAGGGGCGGCGTACCGAAACCGATGCCATCAACGGGCTGGTCGCCCGCCGCGGCCGCGAACTGGGGATCGACACCGATCCGCACGAACGGGTGCATCAGCAAATCCTGCGCATCGAACGCGGCATTTGCCAGCCGTCGCCCGACCTCGCCGAGGGGATACT
>SKWP01000051.1 GCA_007128865.1 Paracoccaceae bacterium | reverse complement strand
AGGGGATTCAAAATCCTCCGCCGCAAGGCGTGCGAGTTCGACTCTCGCCTCGGGCACCACCTCGCGGCGGGACGGTGCCGTGCTGCTTCGGGTCCAGCCATGATCGCCCGCCAGTCCCCCCGCCCGGTCGCACTGTTCTGGCGTCTGACGGGCTGGAAGGGTCTGCTGCCGCTGGGCACCGGCGCGCTGTTCCTGTTGATCGGCATGGCCGAGCCCGTGCCGCCCCCGCCCCGGACCGAATTGCGCGAGACCTCGCGCAGCGTCGATGTCGATCTGCACGTGCTCGATGTGCGCGCCGTGGCCGATGGCCTGTCCGACGTGCCCATGCGGATCGTCAGCTATGAATGGCGCGACCCCGAAACCGGCGCCATGCGCCAGGATAGCGAGATGCTGCCGCCCGGCGCCTATGACGGTGTCGCGGTCGGCGACGTGCTGCCCTTCACCTTCGAATACATCCGCGAGGAAGAAATCGTGGTGCAGGACGAGGCAACCGACTGGGCGCTTGCGCCGGTGCTGCTGGGGCTGGGCGGGTTGATCTGGGCGATCCTGGCGGCGTGGATCGGCTGGGCGGGCTGGCTGGTGGCCAGCGCCTGGCGTGCCGCCACCGATGGCGAGGTACGCGAGGCCCGCGTCACCGGCCGCAGCTTTGCCCCGACCGGCCGGCAGGGCGCGGTGCGCCTAGGCTGGACCGACGCAGTGGGCAGCACCGGCCAGTCGCTGCCCGGCGATGGCGACCTGCTGCCCGCCAATGGCGCGGTGATCGTGGTCTATACCGACCCCGTCACCGGTCGCGGCTGGTGGGAGGGCGAC
This sequence comes from Paracoccaceae bacterium, assembly GCA_007128865.1. Classification (GTDB taxonomy): domain Bacteria; phylum Pseudomonadota; class Alphaproteobacteria; order Rhodobacterales; family Rhodobacteraceae; genus Rhodobaculum. Next base: position 4,254 of record SKWP01000051.1, on the reverse strand, counting down.
CTGTAGCCCGCGCGTCAGGCCGGAACGCGGACGTAGGTTTCGGCGAAATAGTCGATGGTCGCCTGCAAGCCGGTCTCAAGCTCGACCCGCGGCTCCCAGCCCAAAAGGGCGCGGGCGCGGCTGATGTCGGGCTTGCGCTGGCGGGGATCGTCCACCGGCAGCGGCATCGTGATCAGCGGCGAGCGTGACCCTGTCAGGCGCAGCGTCATCTCGGCCAGTTCGCGGATGGTGAATTCCGCCGGACGGCCCAGGTTGATCGGGCCAACCACGTCATCGGGGCTGTCCATCAGCGCGATCAGCCCGTCGACCAGGTCATCGACATAGCAGAACGACCGGGACTGTTCGCCGTCGCCATAGATCGTGATCGGCGCACCCTGCAGCGCCTGCAGGATGAAGTTCGACACCACGCGCCCGTCCTCGGCCTGCATGCGCGGCCCGTAGGTGTTGAAGATCCGGGCGATCTTGACGGGAAAGCCGAACCTGCGGCGGTAATCCATGCACAGCGTCTCGGCGCAGCGCTTGCCCTCGTCATAGCAGGCGCGCGGGCCGATGGGGTTGACGTGGCCCCAGTAATCCTCGGTCTGCGGATGGATCAGCGGGTCGCCGTAGACCTCGCTGGTGGAAGCCTGCAGCAGCTTGCAACTCAGCTTGTTGGCCAGGTCCAGCATGTTCAGCACGCCCAGCACCGAGGTGCGCGTGGTCTGAATCGGATCGTGCTGGTAATGCACGGGCGAGGCCGGACAGGCCAGATTGTAGATTTCATCGACCACGACCGAAAGCGGCATCGTGACATCGTGCAGCAGGAAATCGAAACGGGGATGTCCCAGCAAATGGGCGATGTTTTTCCTGCTGCCGGTCAGAAGATTGTCGACGCAAATGACCTCATCGCCACGGGCAATCAGACGGTCAATCAGGTTTGAGCCGATGAACCCCGCACCACCTGTTACCAGCACACGCCGACGCTTGCCAATTCTTCTGAATGAGATCTGTTCCATCCCCCGACTCCGGTAATGCCCACGATTGAAGGCAGCGCAATTCGCGGGCCGTTGACGGTCGGTCTGCGTCCAGGGTCGAAGCCGTTTCTGCCCGAGCCGACCGAGCCTTAGAGATGTGTTGATCAAGATTGATCCGTCAAGGATTCCGCCCGGAAAGTGAAACCGGGCACGAACGATTTATCGAACAATTCAAGATCAATTTCCCGTCTGACGCGAGCAATTAATTTTCAGCACAACCCAAGCGGGAACAGCGTCCGTCGAAGGAAAACAACCCGGCCATTCGACGGGGTCGCGGGGGAGGGGGGCTTCGACCGATTCAAACCAGAGCCGGGACCTCGGTTGCCCCTGCATTAGCGCGCCTGCATTCCGGGCCATGACGCGCAGCCGGAAATCAGGGTCGTGAATTGATCAACAAGCCGATGACTCGGAATTCCACAAAAATTAAGAATATCGGACTGCAAAAAACCCGCGCGCCAACAAATTCATGCATGGCCGGCTTCGCGTCGCAATCAGAAAATCCGGCCGCCTTCATGACGAAAGGCGACCTTTGCAAAGCAAGCACCACCGGGACTTGCAAGTCTCGGCGGGCGGCCAGACCGCGGCGACCGCCGCGTTGCCCTAACGCGCGGTGCAGGTCGAGCCGCGACCGAAGCCTGCGGGCGAACACACCCAGGCGGCGCGTCCGCTCAGGCGCAGTTGCGGGCGTTGGGTGGCGGGGGGCACCACTGCGGCCGTGCGGACACCGCGCGGGTTGCTCCAGTCAAACCCGTTCGAGGCGCGCCGGTTGGCCGCCGGATTGACCACGCCGGAGCTGGACACGGTGACGTTGACGCCGTCGGCGCTGGCCGACGAAACCGGGCCGATCCCGGAAAACACAAGGGTTGCTGCGGCCACAAGGGCCGCTGTCCGACTGCTCGACATTTCTCACTCCACTGTCCTGGGGTGGCCTCAATAGCGTCCGCCGGTTAACCCGACGTGTCGCAGAACGGGACCTAGCACGCCGGGGATGACTGCGAAACGCAATCTTGCCCAGGAAAGCGGCAGCAAGATGGCGCCTGTGCGGCGCAATCCGCAACTTCGGCGCGAAGGCTGTTGAAGACATGGAAAAAAAACAAGATGAGCGGAAATCGGCAGATTCCCGCTCATACTTGATCAAGCAGCCTGAAACTTCAGCAGCGGTGCCGGTGCGGGCGCCCGGTCCCGACGCCGGCGACCTTGGTCATTCGATCACGCGGTGATGGACGCGCCAGTCCGGACGGCCCAGGTTGTCCGGCCAGGAATGCACCTCGGGATAGTTGAAATAGACCACACCGACCAGATCGCTGAACTCCGGATACTCCTGACGGACCTCGTCGTTCCACTTGGCGACATAGGCTTCCTCGCCCACGAAGCCCAGTTCGGCGACCACGATCGGCAGGCCAAACGCCGCAGCGCGGGCATAGCGGGGCGCAAGGATCTCCTCGAAGCTGCGGTCGCGGTCGTGGTGAAGCTGGTCATAGGCCTGCAGGCCGAATACGGTCAGGCCGACGATGTCGGCATAGCCCTCACCGGGCCAGTAGGTCTCCATCCCCTCGTCGCCCAGCGGCGACCACATCACCGCCACCTCGGGCGCGACGCTGCGGCACAGGTCGACCACGTGGCGATAGGCGCGGATATAGTCCTCCGGCTCCCAGCCCGCCCAGATGAACTGGCCGCGGTCGTCGTCCATCTCGTGACCCCAGCGCACCGTCACCGGGCTTTGCAACTGCCCGAGGATGCCGCAGATCGCGAGCATGTTGCTGTCATAGACGCCCTCGCCGATGCTGCGGCGCAGGAATTCGGGGGTGTTGCGCTCGTCCCGGGACCAGGTCCATGGCTCGATCGTCACCAGCAGCACCCGGTCGCGCGCGCGGGCATAGACGTCGGCGTCGAACAGGGTTTCCAGCGCGACGTCTTCCCAGGGAAGGAACAGATGCTCTACCGCGACGCCGCCGACATCGGCGAAATCGCCGCCGGGATCATAGACCCCGAACGGCGTCGGGCCGTCGGGAACGATGCTGATCCCGGCTGCCTGCGCGCCGGACAGGCCAAGCGCGCAACCAACCGCAAGAAGACCGAGTTTTGCCGGATTATGTGACAGTGACATGGTGACCCCCACCTTTGCCATTCAAGGCGGGTCCTCACTGCCAGCGAATGTCGAAGATGTAGACGAACTCGCCTTCAGATCCCATACCCGCACCCGAAACGGTATGTATCCTGCGCACAATTTGCAAGGGTTCCAGCCCGATGTTCAGGGCATACAGGCTTTCCATCCCGCGGGCCGTGAGGGCCACCCAGAACAGCGATGAAAGCCCTGCAATGACGGCAATTTGCGCAACGGTGCTGACAGGCTGTCTCAGGATTTCGGCCCACCCCCCAGTGGCGAGGTGTCGCAGCACGATCACCGCCACGGTCAGCAGATACAACAGCCCGGTGAACAGCGACAGCAGCCAGAAACCGCGCGCCTCGTCCAGCCGGTCGACAAGGATCACCGGCAGGATGGTCCCCAGCGCCAGCACCACATAAACCCCCAGCACGCGCCACGGCAGCCGGTGCTCGGCGGCAGCGCCCTTGGGCGTGATGCGGAAATCGACAAAGTCGCCGGCCAGCCGGTCGCGCACCGCCATCACGCAGCCCGCCAGCACCCAGGGCCATTGCAGCAGCACGAACAGGATCTTCTCCCAGCCCAGGAGGCGGGCATCGGTCGGGCGCAACAGCCCGTCCCGCCGCATCTGCCAGGCCAGCAGCAGCAGCACGACCCCCGCCGGGACCGCATGCAAAAGAAAGCCCGGAAAGGTGACGTTGGCATAGCGCTGGTCGGTCAGCACCGCATAGATCGGCAGCAGATACATCGCCAGCAGGGTCACTGCGATGAACGGATACAGAAGCTGGCAGAACAGGAACTGTGCCCGCAGACGACCGGGCAGGGCGCGCAGGTAGCGCGGCGTGTATTGCAGCAGCAGCGTGACAAGGCTGCGCGACCACTGGAACTCCTGCGTGGCAAGGTCGCTGACCGTGGCCGGCCCGTCGCCCGTGGCATGGGCGTCGATGGCATGGACCCCGCGCCAGCCCCCGGCGTTCAGGATCATCGTGGTGGAGTGATCCTCGGCCAGTTCCGGTCCCAGCCCGCCCACCGCCTGCAATGCGCTGGTGCGCACCGCATAGTGCGAGCCGATGCACATCGGCGCCAGCCCGTTGGAATAGCCCGCCTGCAATGGCCCGTGAAACGGCCCCTCGGTGT
>SKWP01000429.1 GCA_007128865.1 Paracoccaceae bacterium | reverse complement strand
TTTATCTGGAACTGATCGGTGGCCGTCAGCCCGATTTCGGCCTTGTTGCCAGTACCCCGACGTCCACGACAGGCGTGACGGCACGCGAGGCCTGGCGGCCACAACCGCGCCCCGCGCCACTGCCGCCGCGGATCACCGACGCCGAGGTCGAAGCCCACGCGGAGCTGGTGGAAAAGCTGGGCGATCAGGCGCTCTGGCGTCGCTTCGACTGAGGGTGTGCCGGTTCAATCCCGCAGCCGGTATTCGACGATCTCGGTCGGTACCCCCTGCCAGAGGTTGTTGTCGGAAATCATCGTGAGCCGAATCGCTCCGCCCGCATCGCGCCAGACAGCGAGCCCCTCAAGGTTTCCGTGACGCCCGCGATCCGAGGTGAACAGCGTTTCGCCGTCAAGCCGATCGCCCTTGGCAAGCGCAAACCGCCTCACCCGGCTGCGAAAGCCCAGAACCGGCAGGTAATCGCGTTCGAGCAGATAGAATTTCCCGTCGGGCCCGATATTTGCGCCCACCGGCCAGAATGCCCAGTCCCGGCTCAGCCGGAAGGGCACATCCCAGACACCGTTCCGATAGCGGTAGACGGGGTGATCGTTCATCCCCGCAGGCGGCAATTCGGGCACCGCAAGCAGGATACCGTCCTGCGTAACGGCCATGGCCTCGATCCCCTGATTCCGGCGGAATCGACGAAAATCGGGATGTTGCGGCAAGGCCCGTGCGGGACCGTCGATCCGGTCATAGACCCAGACGCGATGCACCTGTTCGAAGGCGACAAAAATTCGTCCGTCCGGTGCGACGGCAACGCTTTCGGCATCTCGCATGGGTCCGCGCAGCACCTCACCGTCACTGTCGCGCAGCATGAGCAGCCCGGTTTCAAGCTCGACCCCGGCAATCCTTCCGCCGGCGTCGCGGCGGAACCGTCCGGCCGCGATGCGGCCGATATCGCTGACAGTGACGAATTCTTCGCCATCCTGCATGTCGAGCCCGGAGAACTCGCCAAACCCGGGCCCCACCGGTTCCCAGATGAAGGTGCCAAGGTATTCGGCCCGCGGGCCCGAACCGACAGCACCGGCGCAACCCGCCAGCAGGATCGCAATGGCGGCAACAATCCTCACGGCGCAGTCAGGACGTCTGCGCAGGCGGCGGGCAGGTCTGCCATGGTGAATTCACGCGGATGCCGGGGGCGCGGCGCCGGCGGGGGTGCAGCAGGATCGCGCGGCGGCGGATCGAGAAAGTCGGTCACCCACCACATCAACGTGTCATCGCAGCTGTCGCCACCATTCGAAAGCTCGGCCACCGTCGGCGTCTGGGTCTGGCAGAGCGGAGAGCCGCGCGGGCATTTCAGACGGACGTGGAAATGCGTGTTGTGGCCCGAAAACGGCCTGATCTTCTGCAGCCATGCCCTGTCCTGCCGGGTCGCGGTGCGGCACATCTCGATCTTGACGGCGGCGGCAACGAAAATGCGATCCACCCGCGGGTCGGATGCCGCGGCGCGCAGCAGCGCATGGTGCCCGGCCGTCCAGTTCGCGTTGACGCTGCGCTGGTCGTCAGTACGGACCGATACGGAACCGATGGTTTCGCGTTCGCGTCGCGACAGGTTCAGCCGACGCGGCGGCAGAAACCAGATGTCGGCATCAAGCCCCATCTGATGGCTGGCATGGCCCGATGTCATCGGCCCGCCGCGCGGCTGGCTGATGTCGCCGATATAAAGCCCCGCCCAGCCGATCTGCTGTGCCGTTTCGCTGAGGCCGATCAGATAGTCGATCATCTCCGGATGGCCCCAGTGGCGATTCCGGCTCAGCCGCATGGATTGCCAGCTCGGGCCGGAGTCCGGCAGTTGCACCAGACCCGCCGCACAGCCGCGCGCATAGGATCCGATCGCCGCCGGCGCCTGGGCCGAAGGTGTTGCGACCGCCCCGAACAGCCGGTTTGCCAGAGGCTCTGCAAATGCCGGATGCGCTGCGGTCAGCAGCACCGGCAACAGGCTTGCTGCAAGCCATGACCCTGCCTTCATGCCCCTGCCTTTCCTTCGCCTTCGGCATCGACCCACCACAGCAGGAACAGCCCGATCAGAAACAGCCCGATCAGCGGCGTCACCCCCAGCCGCTGGCTTTCGGTCAATGTGGTGGCCAGCGCGATCAGACCCGGCGCCACGAAGGAAAGCACCTTGCCCGACAGCGCGTAAAGGCCGAATGCTTCGGTCATGCGCTCGGGGTTGCCCTGACGGACCATCATGGTCCGCGATGCCGCCTGCAGGGCACCGCCGCCGGCACCGATCAGCCCGCCGCAGACAAAGAAGGTGATATCGGGCAGGGCAGAGCCTTCCGCCACCGGCAGAAACAGCACCATGGTCCGGTCGGTCGAGACGATGACCGCGCAGACCACGATCAGTGCCAGGATGCAGACCACGATCACCGGTTTCGGGCCAAAGCGCGAATCGGCCTTGCCGCCCAGCCAGCAGAACACCGCGCCGACCGCCGCGGCCATGATCCCGAAAACACCGATCTGGATGATCGACCACCCCAGCACCCCCGCCGCATAGATGCCGCCAAAGGTATAGATGCCGTTGAGTGCATCGCGATACAGCATCGACGAACCCAGATAGGCCAGCAGGCTGGGGTGCCGGGGCAGGCCGCGCAGCGTTTCGCCCAGCTCGGTCAGCGCCTTCCTGACCGCGCCCTTGCGGGTCTTTTGCGGCGTCGGCGGTTCCTTGACCCACAGAAAGAACGGAATAACGAAAACCGCATACCACAGCGCCGTGAACGGACCGACGGCGCGGGTACCCTCGCGCGCCTCTGCATCCAGCCCGAACATGGGCGCGATCCCGATCAGCGTGACGCCGTCATCGTTTTCGGCCAGAAGTGCCAGCATCACCGCCAGCGCCGCGAGCCCGCCGATATAGCCAAAGGCCCAGCCGGAACCTGAAATCCGCCCCAGATCCTCGCGCGGGCCAAGCGACGGCAGGATCGAGTTGGTAAAGATGATCCCGTATTCCAGCCCGACAAGCCCGATGCAGAATCCCACCAGCACGAACAGGATCTGGAGTTCGGTTGCGTCGGGCACCGCCCACCACAGTGCCCAGCTTCCGGCCATGTAGAGCGCCGACCACAACACGATCCATCGCCGCTTGTGCCCGGTGTTGTCGGCGATTGCACCCAGCACCGGGGCCGCAAGGGCGATCAGGACGCCCGATATCGCCAGCGCCCAGCCCCAGACGGCCTGTCCCGTCACCGGGTCCGGAGCGACCGAGGCGGCGAAATAGGGCGCAAAGATGAAGGTCAGAAGCAGGGTGTTGTAGGGCTGGTTGGCCCAGTCGAACCACCACCAACCCCAGATGCGCCTGCGCGCTGCCGTTGCATCCATGGCCAACCCCTGCTCGCGGCCGCATCGCCGCCCTGTCCCTTTGCCTGCGGCGGCATCTTGGCAGATTTCCGCCGTTCTGAAAGCCCCGCAAGGCCGGGTCGGGATGATGCGATCATATTTCCGGCGGCCACGGCCTGCGCGCCTCGGCCGCGATCCAGTCCTGCACCCATTGCGGCAATTCGGGGCCCTCCGGCGACAGGCCCATCCCGGTCAGCACCGCAGCAGGCGGAACGATGCCGTTCGGGCCGGTCACCGCCACCCGAACCAGCATGTGGTTCAGGCATTCGCCTTGGCGCCACATTGCCTGTTCCATGTACAGAAACCGGTTATCCCAGCCGATGCAGCGGCTGCGCATTTCGAAGCGCTGAAAGGACCGCACGCGCCGGCGGTATCGGGTCGTGTTGCCTGCCACGGCAATGCCCCAGCCGGTCTGTCTCAGGACATCCCGAAGCCCGGCCCGAACCGAAAGCGGGATTCGCCCGAGATCGAATAGCGTCAGCGTGCGGCCGTTGTTGAGCTCCAGCCACGGGTCGATGTCCCATGGCCAGCAGATATGGTGTGACACATGGGTTTCGGTGACGCCCAGCTTCGGGCGGTTTCGGAACTTGACCAGCTCCTTGGCAAGACGAACGACAGGATACATCCGGTTTGCTCCTTCCCCGGCGCGCCGACAGCCCGGCAAACTGTGATCAGGCCGGCGGCTGCATCAGCTTTCGCGCAGGATTTCCAGAAACGCGCCGCCGAACCGTTCGGCCCGACGCTCGCCGATGATGCGGGCGATTGCGTCCATGTCGCGGGGCCTTCGGGAAGCCAGGCGCGCGATCAGCGAGGGCCCGCAGCTGAGCGGTTTCAGCGTTCCGTCCGCGCCGCGCATCAGTCGTTGCTCGGCCTCGGCCAGCATATCGTGCAGCGATGCCCCCGGCCCGCCGGCAAGCCGCCGCCGGGCGGGATGCGGCAGGCTTGGCCCCTCGCCTGCGATGGTTTCCAGAAACAGCGCGCCATAACGTTCCAGCTTGGCTGCGCCGACCCCGGTGATGCCGGCCATTTCATCCAGCGTCAAAGGGCGCCGTTCGGCCATCTCGACAAGCGTTCGGTCGGTAAAGATCACATAGGCCGGCACCCGCGCGGCTTCGGCAAGGGCGCGCCGGCGTGCCTTGAGTGCAGCCAGAAGCGGCGCGTCTTCGTCCGAGACCAGGGCGCGCGGCTCCTGCCGGCTGGATCTTTCGGCCTTTTCGATGCTGTCTTCGCGCAGCATCACGGTTTCTTCGCCGCGCAGCACGGGGCGGGCGATTTCGGTCATGCACAGGGCGCCGTGGCGCGCGGGGTCCGGTCGCAGCAGGTCGCGCCCCATCATCTGCCTGAACACGGCCTGCCACGCCTTGCGCGACAGGTCGCGGCCAACCGCGAATGTCGGCAGCCTGTCATGGCCGTTCTGGCGCAGCCTGTCAGTCGCGTTGCCGGTCAGCAGATCGATCAGATACCCGGCGCCAAAGCTTTCGCCGGTACGCAAGGCTGCCGAAAGCGCCTTGCGAACCGGCAGCGTGCCGTCGAAAACCCGCGCCGGCCGCGCGCAGAGATCGCAGTTGCCGCAGTCCTCGGATGTTTCGCCAAAATAGCCCAGCAGCAGGCGCCGGCGGCATCCCGTGGCCTCGGCCAGACCCAGCAGCGCATTGAGCCGCGCATGGTCGGCGGCCTTGCGTTCGGGCGGGGC
>SKWP01000318.1 GCA_007128865.1 Paracoccaceae bacterium | reverse complement strand
TCGCTGACCATCTGGTTGCCCAGCGAATCCCGCAGCCGCTTGATGCGGGTGGCGCCGGCGGCCTCGTCACAATCGGCTGCATCCCGACCCGATACCACCGCCTCGATTTCGGCGCCGGAAAGGATGTCGTTGTCCATCCGGGCCTCGGCCAGCACCGCGAGGGTTTCCAGTGTCGCCTCGGTCAGGTCGAATTCCAGACCGTTGAGATAGACCTTGCGCGCCTCGCGGCTGATCACCAGCGAAGAAACCCGGATGCCCGCGCGCTCGATCTCGACCATGCGGCGGTTGAGTGTCACCAGCGCCACCAGAACCCCCAGTGCGACCACCAGCAGCAGGGTGGCAAACACCAGCAGCACAAAGATCACCACGCGGTATGAGGTGAGCGTATCGGAAAACGCCGTGCCCGAAAGCGCCAGAATCTCCAGCAGCCGGATTTCGGCCTGGCCGGTCAGGTCTGCGTTCTCGACAAAGATGCGCTCGACCCGCGCGTTGAAGGCGCCGGCATCCGGCAGGGTCCGAAACAGAAGAAACGCAGCCCCGGTCAGGATCGCCACGATGGCCGCCATCCCGAGGGTGACGGCGCGGATACCGGCGCGGCCGATATCAGTACCGGAGGAAGAAATTCCCCGCATTCCCCTGCCTTTCCGTCAGACCCTCGGGCCCGAAGATCGATTCCAGCGTCAGCAGGCTCCAGCCATCGACACCGATGCGGCGCGCGATCTCGGCGCGCGCGGCGGCCGGATCGGCGCAAGCGGCGGCCGGCAGCGCGATCACACCGTAATGCAGGCGCAGGGGATTGTCGCGTTTGGCCTTGTAATCGGCATAGCAATCCGCCGCGGCCGCTGCCGGCAGTACGGCAAGCAGCGCCGAAAGGATCAGGGCAAGGCTGGTGCGCGGGCTTTTCATGGCCCGACCATGCCCCGCAACACCCCCGACAGGCAATATCCGCGCCGTGTTATCCGATGACAACGGGGCGATATTGCCTGTCGCGCCGCATCGGGCCGACGCTGGCATCACCCGCCGGGCACTGCGCCCGGACCAACCCGAAACGGAGACGATGCCATGACCATTCTTCGCAAGACGACCGCCCTTTTGCCCGCCATCGCGCTCGCGCTGGCCGGTATCGCCGCCCCGGCACCGCTGCGGGCTTCGTCCGGGGACGATCTGGCACGCTTTCTTGCCGGTGCTGCCGTCATCGCGATCATCGCCAAGGGCCTGCACGACCGCGAGAAGCGCAAGGCCCAGGCCGCCGAGCCGCCCCGCCATGATCGCGGCCGCGGGCATGGTCGCGGGCACGGGCACGCGCAGCCGCAGACGCTGCCCCAGCACTGCGCCGTCCAGTACCGGATTCGCGGCGGCGGCAGCCAGACCTTCTATCTGGCCGACTGCATGGCGCGGTCCGGCGTCCGGCTCCGCCAGCTTCCGCAGCATTGTTCCCACGAACTGCGCACCCGGCAGGGGCGCCAGAGCGCCTATCAGGGCGCCTGCCTGCGCCAGGCCGGCTATCGCAGCGCGCGGATGTGAACCGCCGCCGGCCCCGGCCAAGGCCGCGACAGCCTTCGGGCGGTCGCGGCCTGACACGTTGCTGCGAGTCCGTCGCCAAACCATTTCCAAGCTTGGCACCGGGAAAGCGTTCCGCACCACGCCCGCCACAGGTTCCGCCCGGGCGACCAGCCCGGGCCGCGCCCGACCCTTCGGGCGGGAGGGCGCATTGCAACGCCGAAAATAGTACAACCGCTGGAGGGGCCTGGCAGGCATAAAGTGCCTTGTTCCAGCGTTCCGACGCGCCCTCCCAGGGTCGGGCGCGCCCCTCTTCGCTCCGGTCCGGATGGCGGGACAGAAACAATTTCCATGTAGAGGCCCGCCCGGTTTCCTTTTTCAGCGGCCGCCTAATGCGCCTCGGCCCAGTTCGCGCCGCGACCGGCGTCCACCACCAGCGGCACCGACAGCGCGACCGCGGGTTCGGCGGCGGCTTCCATGACGGACCTTACGCGGGCCACGGTTTCGTCGGCGGCGCCCTCGGAGACCTCGAAAACCAGTTCGTCATGGACCTGCAGCAGCATGGTCGCCGGCAGATCGGCAATCGCGGCCGGCACCCGGATCATCGCGCGGCGGATGATGTCTGCCGCCGTGCCCTGGATCGGGGCGTTGATCGCGGCCCGTTTCGCAAACCCCGCGCCCGGCCCCTTTGCGTTGATTTCCGGGGTGTGGATGCGCCGGCCGAACAGGGTTTCGACATGGCCGTGCTTGCGGGCGAAGGCCACGGTTTCGTCCATATAGGCACGGATACCGGGGAAGCGTTCGAAATACCGGTCGATGAAGCCCTGCGCATCGGCCCTCGGGATGCGCAGGTTGCGTGCCAGCCCGAAGCCGGAAATCCCGTAGATCACCCCGAAATTGATCGCCTTGGCCTGACGCCGGATATCGGGCGTCATCTGGTCCAGCGGCACGCCGAACATTTCGGACGCGGTCATGGCGTGGATGTCGTGGCCGTCGCGGAATGCCTGCCGCAGCGCGTCGATACCGGCGACATGGGCGAGGATGCGCAATTCGATCTGGCTGTAGTCGAGACTGACCAGCACCTTGCCCGGCCCGGCCACGAATGCGGTGCGGATGCGGCGGCCTTCCTCGGTGCGGATGGGGATGTTCTGGAGGTTGGGGTCGGTCGAGGCCAGCCGCCCGGTGCTGGCGCCCGAGATGACATAAGAGGTGTGCACGCGCCCGGTTTCGGGGTTGATGTGATCCTGCAGCGCATCGGTGTAGGTGGATTTCAGCTTGGCCAGCTGGCGCCAGTCCAGCACCCGCGCCGGAAGGTCATGGCCTTCGGCGGCCAGATCCTCCAGCACCTCGGCGTCGGTTGACCATGCGCCGGTCTTGCCCTTGCGGCCGCCCTGCAACGAGAACTTCTCGAACAGGATCCCGCCCAGTTGCTTGGGCGAGCCGACGTTGAAACGCTCTCCGGCCAGGTCGTGAATCTCGGCCTCAAGTGCCGCCATTTTCTGGGCAAAGGCGTTTGACATCCGGCTCAGCGTGTCGCGGTCGACGCTGATGCCGGCCATTTCCATCGCCGCCAGCACCGGCACCAGCGGCCGTTCCAGCGTCTCGTAGACGGTGGTCACCCGCGCCCGGTGCAACCGGGGCCGGAACGCCTGCCAAAGCCGCAGGGTGATGTCGGCATCCTCGGCGGCATAGCGCGCGGCATCGGCTATCGGCACCCTGTCGAAGGTGATCGCCGACTTGCCGGAACCCAGCAGCGACTTGATCGGGATCGGCGTATGGCCAAGGTAGCGTTCCGACAGCGCATCCATGCCGTGGCCGTGCAGGCCACCGTGCAGGGCATAGGACAGCAGCATGGTATCGTCGATGGGCGCCATGCGGATGCCGTTTTCGTAGCCCGGACCGCGCTGGCGGGCGAGGATCTTGGCGTCGTACTTGACGTTCTGACCGATCTTGAGGATCGCGTCGTCTTCCAGCACCGGCCGCAGGGCCGCCAGCGCCGCGTCACGGCCGATCTGCCCTTCGGCAAGGGCATCGTCGCCGAACAGCCCTTCGCCCGAGGCCCCGGCACGGTGGCCGAGCGGGATATAGCAGGCGGTTCCGGCCTCGACGGCAAGGCTGATGCCCACCAGTTCGGCGCGCATCTCGTCAAGCGCGGTGGTTTCGGTATCGACCGCCACATGGCCGCTGGCGCGGATCATGGCGATCCAGCGTTGCAGCGCGGCCATGTCGCCGACGGTCTCGACCTGCAGTTCGGCGGGGGGCGGGGCCTCGGCTGCCTCCGGCGCGGCGGCTTCGGGCTGCGGTTCGGCAATGACCGGCGGCTCGGCGCCAAGCTTCTCGGCCACCCGGCGCGAGATGGTGCGAAACTCCATGCCGGCCAGAAACCCCAGCAGCACCTCCGGGTCCGGGTCGCGCACCTCCAGATCGTCAAGGCTGACCCCGGTGGGCATGTCGCAGCGCAATTCCACCAGCCGGCGCGATATGCGGATCTGCCCGGCGTTGTCGATCAGGGTCTGGCGGCGCTTGGGCTGCGGCACCTCGGCTGCGCGTTCCAGAAGGGTGTCCAGATCGCCGAATTCGCGGATCAGCAGCGCGGCTGTCTTGATCCCGATGCCCGGCGCACCGGGGATATTGTCGACCGAATCCCCGGCCAGCGCCTGCACATCCACCACCCGGTCGGGACCGACGCCGAATTTCTCTTCCACCTCGGCCGGGCCGATGCGGCGGTTCTTCATGGCGTCGAGCATCTCCACGCCGTCGCCCACAAGCTGCATCAGATCCTTGTCGGAGGAAATGATCGTCACCCGCCCGCCGGCGTCCCGCGCCTGGCAGGACAGGGTGGCGATGATGTCATCGGCCTCGAAATCCTCGACCTCGATGCAGGCGAGGTTGAACGCGCGCGTCGCCTCGCGGGTCAGCGGGAACTGCGGGCGCAGGTCTTCGGGCGGGTCCGGCCGGTTGGCCTTGTAGTCGGGGTAGATATCGTTGCGGAAGGTCTTGGAGGAATGATCGAAGATCACCGCGGCGTGGGTGGGCGCATCACTGCCGTTGTTCCCGTCGAGGTATTTCACAAGCATGTTGCAGAACCCGGCCACCGCACCCACCGGCAGCCCGTCGGACTTGCGCGTCAGCGGCGGCAGCGCGTGATAGGCCCGGAATATGAAGGCCGAGCCGTCGATCAGATGCAGATGGCAACCCTTGCCGAAGCCCATGCGAACGCTCCCCCTGTTGCGCGGCGCATCATAGCGGGCAGGCCCGGCTTGGCCAGTCCGGTGTTGGCCGCCTGACTGAAGCGGTGCGATGGCGGTTCGAGCCCATGGCGGACGGATGTAGGGACTTGGACAGAGGGCGGCGCCCGACCGCCGGGTGGGCGCTGCAAGTTCGATACCCTGGCGGTTTATCGGGCAAGTACATCCGACCGAACCACAGCTTGAACCGTTGCAGGGCGCCCGCCCGTCGTGCCGGAGGCACGCCTCTGGCGTGACTGGGGCGGTCGGGCGCGGCCCGGCGGCGCTGCGCGCCTTGATTCCGGGCCAGGGGCGGGGCGGCCGCTCCGCCCAGCACCACGCCC
>SKWP01000121.1 GCA_007128865.1 Paracoccaceae bacterium | reverse complement strand
TTGCCGCCCGGCTGGGTCCGCCGGGCCGCTGGCCGGTGGTGCTGGCCGTGGCGGGCGGGGCATTGTCAACGCTGTGGGTGTCGCAACCCGCTGCCGATCGGCATGACGTCACCCTGCCGGACGGCACCACACTGTCGGTGCGGGTGCTGCACCGGGATGCCGGCACCCTGCACGCCGAGCTGGACGGACGTCTGCACCGGGTGGCCATCGATATTGACGGCGATGCCATCCGGCTGGAACTGCCGGACGCCAGCCTGCGCTTCGAGGTCATGACCCATGCCCCGCCGGCTCCGGCTGCGGCGGGCAGCGGCACCGCGCTGGTTGCCCCCATGGCCGGCACCGTCGTTGCGGTCCATGCCCGCGATGGCGACCGCATCGCCACGGGCGCCGTCGTCGTGGTGATCGAGGCCATGAAGATGGAGCACAGCCTGCTTGCACCTGCGCCGGCCCGGGTCAGCGGGTTGAGCCTGGCCGTCGGCGATACGGTGCGCGCCCGCCAGCTGCTCGCCACCCTGCACCCCGAGGAGACCGATACATCATGACCGCGCCCGAAGCTGCCCAGGCAATCCCTTCCGATGTTGCCGTCATTACCTGCGCCATAAACGGCGTCCTGACCGATCCGGGCACCCATCCCGTTCCGGTCACACCCGAGCAGCTGGCGCGCTCGGCCCGGGGCGCCGTCGATGCCGGCGCCAGCGTCATCCACCTGCATTTCCGCGACCAGCGCCCCGGTCAGGGCCATCGCGTCAGTTGGGATCCGCAGGTGGCCGAGGCCTGTGTCACGGCAATCCGCAAGGCCGTGCCGGGCGTGGTCATCAACCAGACCACCGGCGTTCCGGGCCGCGATGTGGCCGGCCCGCTGGCCTGTCTGCGCCGGGTCCGCCCCGAGATGGCCGCCTGCAACGCCGGTTCGCTGAACTATCTGAAGACCCGCGCTTCGGGCGAATGGGCATGGCCGCCGCTGCTGTTCGACAACCCGGTGGAAAAGGTTGCCGAGATGCTCGAGGCGATGGCCGCCATCGGCGCTGTGCCGGAGTTCGAGTGCTTTGACACCGGCATCGTCCGCTCGGTGGCGATGTTCTGTCGCAACGGCATGTACGACCGCCCGCCGCATTACAATTTCGTCATGGGGGTTGCCAGCGGCATGCCGGCTGACCCCGACCTGCTGCCGCTGCTCTTGCGCCACATCGTGCCGGGTGCCCCTTGGCAGGTGACGGCGGTGGGCCGCAGCGATATCTGGGCGCTGCATCAGCGGGCGGCGGATCTGGGCGGGCATCTGCGCGCCGGGCTGGAAGACGGCTTCTATCTGCCCGACGGCAGCCGCGCGCGCGACAACGCCGAACTGATCGCCGCGCTGGCGGAATGTGCCGCGCGCGCCGGCCGCCGCCCGGCCACACTGGCGGAAGCCCGCGCATGGCTGTGAGGCTGCCCCTGTCGGCGCTGCTGTCCGGGCCCGCGGCGCCGCGCACGCTTGCGCTGACCCCCGAACCCGGATGGCTGACGGTCACACTGAACCGGCCCGAAGCGCGCAACGCGCTGTCGGCGGCGATGGTGGAAGAACTGACGGCGGTTCTGGCTGCCGCCGCGTCCGACCCGGCCGTGCGCGGGCTTTCGCTGCGCGGGGCAGGCGGGGTGTTCTGCGCTGGCGGAGACCTGAAGGACATGGCCGGTGGCGATACCGACCCCGCCGCTGCCGCTGCGGCACTCAGCCGTGCAGGAGGGGCGCTGTTTCATGCCCTGGACCGGTTTCCAAGGCCGGTGCTGGCACTGGTGGAGGGTCCGGCGATGGCGGGCGGGCTGGGGCTGGCTGCGGCTGCCGATGCCGTGGTGGCGACCCGGTCCGCGCGCCTTGCGCTGACCGAGGTGCGGCTCGGGCTGGTGGCAGCGCAGATCGCGCCGATGATCGTGCGGCGCTGCGGCCCGGCGGTCGCGCGTCGACTGATGCTCACGGCGGCGCGTCTGGACGGGGAGGCGGCGCTGGCCTGCGGGCTGGTGGATGAGCTTGTGGACGATCCGGCCGGGCTGGATGCGGCCGAGGCGCGGCTGCGGTCGCAGGTGCTGGCCGCCGCACCGGGGGCGCTGGCAGCCACCAAGGCGCTGCTGGCCGGGTTGGAGCAAGCCGATACCGGGGCGATTGTCGCCAATGCCGCGGATGTCTTCGCCGCGGCGCTGACCGGACCCGAAGGGCGTGCGGGCCTTGCTGCCTTTGCCGCCCGCCGGGCGCCGGCCTGGGCCGAAACGCCGCCGGTGCCCGGCAGCCCTGCGCCCTGCGACCGCCCGGATTCTGGACAGAAGCCGTAACCGGCGATATTCTCATGCAACAATCGTGTAGGACAATCTGATGCCCTTCGACCTCACTCCACGCACCCGCGCCCTCAAGGACCGACTCGAGGCCTTCATGGATGCGCATGTCTACCCCAACGAGGCCCGCTACTATGAAGAGGCGGAGCGTCTGGGTCCATGGGCGGTCTATCCGGTGGTGGAAGAGCTCAAGCCCCTGGCGCGGGGCGAGGGGCTCTGGAACCTGTTCCTGCCCGACAGCGAACGCGGCGCCGGGCTGTCCAACCTCGAATACGCATCGCTGTGCGAGGTCATGGGCCGGTCGCATCTGGCACCCGAGGTGTTCAACTGCTCGGCCCCCGACACCGGCAACATGGAGGTGCTGGAACGCTACGGCACCGCGGCGCAGAAGCAGCAGTGGCTGAAACCGCTGCTGGCCGGCGAGATCCGGTCGTGTTTTGCCATGACCGAACCGGCCGTTGCCTCGTCGGACGCCACCAACATCGAGAGCCGGATCCGGCGCGACGGCGATCACTACGTCATCAGCGGGCACAAGTGGTACACCACCAACGCCACCGACCCGCGCTGCCGCATTTGCATCTTCATGGGCAAGTCCGACCCCGACAATCCCGACCGCTACCGCCAGCAGTCGATGATCCTGGTGCCCATGGACACGCCGGGTGTCACGGTGGTTCGTCCGCTGCCGGTGTTCGGCTTCTATGGGGTTCCGGACCGGTCGTCCGAGGTGATCTTCGACAATGTCCGCGTGCCGGCCGCCAACATGCTTCTGGGCGAGGGCCGCGGCTTCGAGATCGCGCAGGGGCGGTTGGGACCGGGGCGGATCCATCACTGCATGCGACTGATCGGGCTGGCCGAGCGGAGCCTCGAAAAGATGTGCCGGCGCACCCTGACCCGCGTCGCCTTCGGCAAGCCGGTGGCCGAGCAGACCGTCACCCAGGAACGCATCGCCGAGGCGCGCATCCTGATCGAACAGGCGCGGCTGCTGACGCTGCAGGCCGCGCACCGGATGGACACCGTCGGCAACAAGGAAGCCCGGCGCGAGATTGCCATGATCAAGGTCGCGGTGCCCAACATGGCCTGCCGGGTGGTGGACTGGGCGATCCAGGCCCATGGCGGCGGCGGCACCTCGAATGATTTCGGCCTGGCCTCGGCCTATGCCACGGCGCGCCTGTTGCGGCTGGCGGACGGACCGGACGAGGTGCACCGCAACCAGATCGCCCGGCTGGAACTGAAGCGGCACAGCAACGCCATCTGACGGAGGGCTCTGGATGGAACGCATCGGGGTCGTGGGCGCGGGGCTGATGGGCCGCGAGATCGCACTGGTGTTTGCGCTGGCCGGGCACCGGGTGCTGTTGTCCGACCGCAGCGACGCCGCGTTGCAGGCCGCGCGGGAGCGGCTGTCGGACATCCTGGACAAGGCCATCGCCCGTGGTCGCGCCGCCGAGGGCGACCGCGCCGCGCTCGACCGCATCGTTTTCGCTCCCGGCCTCGACGGTATGGATGCGTGCGATTTCGTCACCGAGGCGGTGTTCGAGGACGAGGACGTCAAGGCCGCGGTTCTGGCCGAGCTGGATCGCCGTTGCGGGCCCGAGACGATCCTGGCCTCCAACACCTCGACCATCCCGATTTCGGTGCTGGCCGCGCATGTGGCGCCGGCGCGACGGGCGCGGGTGATCGGCACGCATTACTTTTCGCCGGTATCGCGGATGCCGCTGGTCGAGGTCGTTCCGGGCCTTGCCACCGCAGCCGATACCGTGGCGCGCACCCGCGCGCTGTGCACTGCCATCGGCAAGACCCCGGTGACGATCAAGGATGTGCCGGGTTTTGCCGTCAACCGGCTGCTGCATGTGTTCATGATCGAGGCCGTGCGACTGGTCGAGGAGGGCGTGGCCACACCCGAGGAGATCGACACCGCCTGCCGGCTGGGGCTTGGCCACCCGATGGGGCCGTTCGAGCTGATGGACGCCACCACGTCGAGCCTGTGCCTGACCGCGCAACAGATCATGCATGACGCCTATGGCGAGCGTTTCCGCCCCCGACCGCTGCTCAGGACGCGGGTGCGGGCCGGGCTGACCGGCGGCCGCGGCCGCCCGGGCTGGCGCAGCGACGGCACGGAGGGCGGGGCATGACCGGGATCGTTCTTGCCACGGGGCTGCGCACACCCTTCGGCGACTTCGGCAAGAGCCTGCGCGACGTGCCGCTGGTGGAGCTTGGCGCCCATGCCGCCCGCGAGACGCTGGCGGCGGCGGGGCTGGAGCCGGCGGAGGTGGATCAGCTGGTCTGGGGCAATGTGCTGCCGGTCGATCCCGAGGGTTATCTGGCCGCCCGCGCGGTGGCGCTGAAGGCCGGGCTTGCGGACAGCTCGATCGCGCTGAACGTCAACCGTGCCTGCGGTTCGGGGTTGCAGGCCATCGTCTCGGCGGCTGAGCATATTGCCGGAGGCCATGGCCGGATCGCGCTGGCGGGCGGCGGCGAGAACGTCTCGCGGGCGCCGCATATCCTGCCCGGTGCGCGCTGGGGCCGCAAGCGTGGCGCGATGGAACTTGTCGATGCGCTGGACTGGACCTATCGCGACCCGCTCAGCCGCGAACTGATGGGTGAGACCGCCGAGAACCTCGCCGATGATTTCGGCCACGACCGCGCCGCGATGGATGCCTATGCCCTGCAGAGCCAGCGCCGCGCCGGCGCGGCGATGGAGTCGGGCTTTCTCGGCCGCCAGATCGCCCCGCTTCAGGTGCCTGACGGCCGCGGGGTGCGCCTTTTCGACCGCGACGAATT
>SKWP01000265.1 GCA_007128865.1 Paracoccaceae bacterium | reverse complement strand
TCCGGTCGCGGGGCCGATGGTGATGCTTGGCATGGGGGGCGTGCTGGCGGAACTGACCCGCCAGACCGTGCTGCGTGTCGCGCCGGTGGATCGCAGCATGGCACATGAAATGATTGCCGCGCTGCGCGGCCTTGACCTGGCGCGCGGCTTTCGAAACCGTCAGCGGGGCGATCTGGACGCGCTGGCCGGGGCGATCGTGGCGGTCTCGCGGCTGGCGTGGGTACCGCAGGTCAGGGAGGCCGAGATCAACCCGCTGCTGATACGAGCCGAAGGCATGGGGGCCGTGGCGCTGGACGGGGTGATCCTGCGCGACCCCGGCCCGGCTGCGGGACCATGAGCGCGCCCGCCGAAGGGCCGCTTGCCGGCCTGCGCATCGTCGAACACTGCGCCTTCATCGCCGCGCCGTCGGCCACGATGACCCTGGCGCAGCTTGGGGCCGAGGTCATCCGGCTCGATCCTCCGGGTGGGGGGCTCGATTCGCGGCGCTGGCCACTGGCGCCGTCGGGAACCAGCCTTTACTGGAGCATGCTGAACCGCGGCAAGGCTTCGGTCACGCTTGACCTGCGCAAACCCGCAGATGCCGCCCGAGCTGCCGATCTGGTCTGCGGCGGCGGCCCTGGCGGCGGCATACTGGTCAGCAACCTGCCCCTTCCGGCCCCTCTGAGACACGACGCCCTGCGCGGCCGGCGGCCGGATGTCATCGTTGCAACGCTGGACGGCAGCCCCGACGGCAGCAGCGCCATCGACTATACCGTTCACGCGGCCTGCGGTGCCGCCATGATGAGCGGCGCCGAAGACATCAATGCCCCCGGCATCAATGCCGTGCCCTTCTGGGACATCATCTGCGGCCAGACGCTTGCCACGGGGCTGTTGGCTGCCGATCGCCACAGGCGGTTGACCGGTCAGGGCCAGCACCTGCAACTGAGCCTCTCGGACGTGGCCATGGCCTGGATTGCCAATCTCGGGATTCTGGCCGAAACCGAGCTTTCCGGCGTCGCGCGGCCACGGCAGGGTACATGGGTCTACGGAAGTTTCGGGCGGGACTTTGCGACCTCGGATGGCCGTCGGGTGATGCTGGTTGCGGTGACGGTCAAGCAGTGGCGCGCGCTGCTTGATGCCACCGGGCTGGCCGAGCGGATGTCTGACCTTGCCCGCGCCTTTGGTGCCGATCTCGACCGCGAGGAAGAACGCTGGCGCGCCCGCGCCGGCATCGCTGCCCTGATTGCCGAATGGACCGGATCGCGCAGCCTTGCCGGGATAGCCGAGGCCTTTGAAGGTACCGCGGTGTGCTGGGCGCCGTTCCGCGATACCGGGCAGGCCCTGGCCGAGGATTGGCGCATGAGCCCCGAGAATCCGCTGTTTGAGCGTATCTCCCACCCGGGAATTCCGCCGGTTCTGACCGCCGCAAATCCGCTGCGCCTGTCCGGGCATCCGCAGGCCAGGCCGTTGCGCGCGCCTGAACCGGGTGGCGATACCCGGCGCCTGCTTGATCCTGAAACCGGCGACTGACCAGGGAGCCCGGCCATGCAACGTTACCGCATCCTGATCGACGGCCAGTGGCGTGATGCCGCCAACGGTGCCGTCTTTGCGTCTGAAAACCCCTATCTGGGCGAACCATGGGCCGAAATACCCGATTGCGGTTCGGCCGATGTCGAAGCTGCGGTGGATGCTGCGGCGCGGGCATTCGATGCGGGCGTCTGGTCAGGCATGAAGCCCAGTGCCCGCGGCCTCGTGCTGATGCGGATTGCCGACATTGTCGAGCAGAACGCCGACCATCTGGCCCGTATCGAAGTCCGGGACAACGGCAAGCTTCTGGCCGAAATGGCCAACCAGTGCCGCTACATGGCCAATTGGTACCGGTATTTCGGCGGGCTGGCCGACAAGGTGGAAGGCCGGGTTCCGCCCATCGACAAGGACGGTGTGTTTGCCTTTGTACGGCACGAACCGCTGGGGGTCTGTGCGCTGATCACGCCGTGGAATTCGCCCCTGCTGCTGCTGGCCTGGAAACTTGCGCCGGCGCTGGCTGCCGGCAATACGGTGGTCATCAAACCGTCCGAGTTCACCAGTGCCTCGACACTCGAATTCCTGCGTCTGATCGAAACCGCGGGCCTGCCGGCCGGGGTTGTCAACGCGGTCACCGGCACCGGCCCGGCGGTGGGCGAGCCGCTGGTCACGCATCCGCGGGTACGCAAGATCGCCTTTACCGGCGGCGTTGCGGCAGGGCGGCGCATCAACGAACTGGCCGCGCGGGACTTCAAGCGTGTGACGCTGGAGCTGGGCGGCAAATCCCCCAACATCGTCTTTCCCGATGCCGATCTTGACGCCGCCGCGCTTGGAATCATCTCGGGCGTGTTTGCCGCGACCGGGCAGACCTGCATAGCCGGATCAAGGCTGTTGCTGCACGAGGATGTCCACGACATCGTGCTGGAAAAGCTGCTGGCAAGGGTGCGCGACGTGCGTATCGGTGATCCGATGGATCCGGAAACCGAAATCGCCCCGGTGGCGACCCGTGCGCAGAAGGCCCGTATCCTCGACTACATTCGCATCGGGGTCGAGGAAGGCGCCACCCTGGCGCTGGGCGCCGAGAACCTTGACCGTGGCATGACCGACAATCTGGTTTCTCCGACGCTGTTTACAGCTGTCGACAACGGCATGCGCATCGCTCAGGAGGAAATCTTCGGCCCGGTGCTGTGCGTTTTGTCTTTCCGCGACGAGGATGAGGCGGTGCAGATCGCCAACGACACGGTCTTCGGCCTTGCCGCAGGTGTCTGGACCTCGGACATGTCCCGCGCGCTGCGGATGGCCGAGCGGATCAGGGCCGGTACCGTCTGGGTCAACACCTATCGCGCCACCAGCTATACCGCCCCCTTCGGCGGGCTTGGTCAGAGTGGTATCGGCCGGGAAAGCGGCAGCCGCGCAATTCATGAATACCTCGAGGAAAAGGCGGTCTGGCTGGCAGAACCGAGGCTTGTCGCCAATCCGTTCATTCGCCGCTGATCCCGGAACGGTCTGATCAGTGCCGAAGGCACGGGCCGGATTTCCCCGTTGATCAACGAGATTCCCTCTGGCAGGTGCTTGACCCGCCCCGGGGCCCTGCGACCGGAACGGCCGGAAACGGCCTCATGGCCGGTCGGGTTCCACCACACGCAGATGGGGCGCGCGGGTGGGGCGCAGGCGCACCCCGGTGTCGGACTGATGCGCAAAGGCCGCGGCCGGTTCGGCCAGTTCGGGCGCCGGTGCGCTGGCTGCGCCGGGGGCGGCCGGCGGGCGCAACTGCCTCGCGGTGACAAGAAACCGCCGCGGTGCGCCACATGCGGCAGCGCTGTAGTCATCGCCTGCCGCCAGGCCCGGAATCGACAGACCGCCCAGCATCCGGTCGATGCCGCCATCGGGGCCGGCCAGCGGCAGCATCACCATCCGCGCCAGCAGTGGCGGCGCTGCGCCGCAGCGCGGCGCGCAGAGGTCGATCTCGGCCCGTGCCGCATCCGACAGCACCCGCCCAACAAGCGCCGAAAAGCCGGCGCGGTCGGCGGGCAGGATCAGCGCATCCACCGGCATGCCGCGCAGGTCCATGCCCATGGCCGCGCGGGCTTCGCGCCCGGCAACGCGAAACCTGCACGGCCCATCGCTGCTGCCTGTGGCGATGAAGGCCTGCGCCAGCGCGCCCTCGATCCCGCGCGGGTCGATTTCGGTTCTGGACGGGGCCTGCCTGCCGGCGCGCAGCGCTTCCCAATACGCCTCGATCTCGGCAAGCCCGGCGAATCGCATGGTGCACACTCCTGTCCGCAACGGCCGGGGCCGGCCGGAACGGCGGCCCTGACGGCCCCGTTCGCCTGCGCCCCGCTGCCTGTGCCGTCACGCGTTAACGCTATGGCCACACTGGTTACCCGGACGTTAAGATACCGCAAACGGACGCCAGTGAAAGGAAAACCCGCGGTGACGGTTAATCGCAACGACAAGACGGATGCGGCCTCCCGTCGGGATGCCGGGCAGGGGGTGCTGCGGTCGATGACCGGTTTCGCCGCGGCACGCGGTGCAGGCACCGATGGCACCGGCTGGGCCTGGGATCTGCGCGCGGTGAACAACCGCGGCTTCGACCTGCGCCTGCGGCTGCCGGACGGGATCGACGGGCTTGAACCGGCGCTGCGCAAGCTGATTGCAGACCGGGTCAGGCGCGGGTCGGTCACGCTTTCGCTGCGGCTGGAAAGACCCGCGGCCGAAGCCCGCCTGCGCCCCGATCCGCAGGCGCTTGCGCAGGCGCTGGCGGCGCTGCGGCAGGTTCAGACGGCGGCCGAGGATACCGAGCTGACGTTGCGCCCGACCGGTGCGGCGGAAATCCTGGCGCTGCGCGGGGTGATGGACAATGGCCAGGCCGAGACGGCCGATACCGCCGGACTGCGCGATGCCCTGCTGGCCGAGCTGCCGGCGCTGGTCGATGCCTTCGATGCCATGCGCCTGACCGAAGGTGCGGCGCTGGGTGCCGTGATCACCGGCCAGCTTGACCGCATCGCCGCCCTGACCGACGCCGCCGCGGCCGAGCTGGCCCCGCGCGAGGCGCGCATGGCCGAAGCGCTTCGCGCAGGGCTTGCGCGGCTCGGCCCGCTGCTGGCCGAAACCGGTACTGCCGCCCGGCCGGACCCGGGCCGGCTGGAACAGGAACTCGCGATGCTGCTGGTCAAGGCCGATGTGACCGAGGAAATCGACCGGTTGCGCGCCCATGTGGCCGCCGCGCGGGACATGCTGGCCGAGGGCGGCGCGGTTGGCCGCAAGCTCGATTTCCTGACCCAGGAATTCAACCGCGAGGCCAACACCCTGTGTTCCAAGGCGCAGTCCTCGGCGCTGACCCGGATCGGGCTTGACCTCAAGGCGGTGATCGACCAGATGCGCGAGCAGGTCCAGAACCTGGAGTAAGAGGCGCCATGACCCGAGCCACGCCGCAGGCCGCCAGCCTTCCGGATCCGGCGCGGCAAGCGCCCGTTGCGCGCCGCCGCGGTATCCTCATCATCCTGTCATCGCCTTCGGGGGCGGGCAAATCCACCCTGGCGCGGCGGCTTCTGGCGTCGGACCCCGATATCTCGTTCTCGGTTTCGGCCACCACCCGCCCGCCGCGCCCCGGCGAGGTGGACGGCCGCGACTATCATTTCCG
>SKWP01000151.1 GCA_007128865.1 Paracoccaceae bacterium | reverse complement strand
TGGGCCCCGTGGTGGCTGTCGATACCGAAACCATGGGGCTGGTTCCCGGACGCGACAGGCTGTGCCTTGTGCAGCTGTCCTCGGGCGACGGATCCGCGCATCTGGTGCAGATCGCCGGCGGACAGTCTGCGGCGCCCAATCTTGTCCGGCTGCTGGGCGACCCGCAGGTGCTGAAGCTTTTCCACTTCGCGCGCTTCGACATTGCGGCATTGCAGGCCGCCTTTGGTGTGGTTTCTGCGCCGGTCTGGTGCACCAAGATCGCATCGAGGCTGACCCGGACCTATACCGACCGGCACGGGCTGAAATACCTGCTGGCAGAACTGCTGGGCGTGGATATCTCCAAGCAGCAGCAGACGTCGGACTGGGGCGCAGCAGACCTCACGGAAGCGCAACTTGCCTATGCGGCGACCGATGTGCTCTATCTGCACCGATTGAAGGACGAACTGTCTGCCCGGCTGGAACGCGAAGGACGCAGTGCGCTGGCCCGGCAGTGTTTCGAATTCCTGCCGACCCGCGCCGCGCTTGATCTGGCCGGCTGGCCCGAAACCGATATCTTTGCCCATTGACGGATGTTGTCACGATGACCCCCCCGGCCCCGACCTTTGGCACAAGGACATCCCTTGGCGGCGGTTGATCGCAGCCGCCGTGCCGTGCTGGCCGGTCTGAAGCTGGTTCTGCCGCTGCTGGCGCTGGGGCTGCTTTCGACCCTGTTTCTGGTTTCCGAAGGTATCGACCCCAGCCGGGCGCTGCCCTTTGCCCGTGTCGATGTAGAGGATCTGGCACGCGACCCGAGGGTCGAGGCGCCGCGTTTTGCCGGGGTTACGGCGGATGGTGGCGCCCTGATCGTGACCGCCCAGAGCGTGCGTTCCGATGCGCGCGACGACAGCGCGCGGCTGTTTGCCGCCCGCGACCTGATTGCGGTGCTGACAACGCCGGACGGCGGCGTGAACGAGATGCAGGCCGATACCGGCGTGATCGACCGGCGGTCGGAAACGCTGGACCTTTCAGGCGCTGTGCGGCTGCAGGCCGCGGCAGGCTACGAGGTGATCTCGGATCATCTGCACGCCCGTCTTGACCGGACCTACCTGGCCAGTCCCGGCCCGGTGATCGCCACCGGTCCGGGGGTTTCCATCGCTGCCGGGGGCATGCGGCTGCTGCACCGGCCCGATGCGCAGACCGATGGCAGTTACGAGCTTGTTTTCACGCAGGGGGTGCGGCTGCTATACGACCCTCGCAACGAGGAGTGATTGCGATGAAGCGGTACCCGTTCACCCGCCGCCTGGTGCTGGCCCTTGCCCTGCTGGTGTTGCCGGCGCTGCTGCTGTCGCCCGCCGGGGCCAAGTGGCAGGGCCTTTCGGGCGCGGCGCAGGCCCAGGGAACGCGCGTCAGCTTCGGGGCCGGGGGGCATGATTCAAGCCTTCCGGTTGAAATCACCGCCGAGGAATTCCGCATCGATCAGGGCGCGGGGGTGGCAACCTTTACCGGCTCGGTTCTGGTCGTGCAGGGCGAAATGCGGCTTTCGGCCGGTGCGATTCGGGTCGAATACGGCGCGCCGGGTACCGAGATGGAACGGCGCATCGCGCGGCTTCATGCCAGCGACGGTGTCACCATGGTCAGCGGCGAGGAAACCGCCGAAGCCGCCGACGCGATCTACAACGTCGAGGCCGGTCTGGTGCAGATGCGCGGCGAGGTGATGATCACCCAGGGCCCCGCCTTTATCGCCGGCGATGCGATGGAGGTTGATCTTGCCACCGGGGCCGGGGTGATGACCGGTCAGGTACGCACCCTGTTCCAGCCGGGCGGCAGCCGCCCATGACCACGACGCCCGAGTTGCGGGTGACCGAAGGCGGCGCCGGCCTTCGGGTCCGGGGTTTGCGCAAAAGCTACAGCCGCCGCCCGGTCATCCGCGATGTGGGGCTCGATCTGGGCCGGGGCGAGGTGGTGGCACTGCTGGGGCCGAACGGGTCGGGCAAGACAACCTGTTTTTATGCCATCGCCGGGCTGGTGATGCCCGAGGCCGGCACCGTGCTGATTGACGGGCAGGATGTATCCGGTCTGCCGATGTACCGGCGCGCGCAGCTTGGCATCGGCTATCTGCCGCAGGAGGTTTCCATCTTCCGGGGTCTGAGCGTCGAGGACAACATCCTTGCCATTCTCGAGATATCGGAACGCGACCGGCGCCGGCGGCGCGAGCGGCTGGACGAACTGCTTTCGGAATTCTCGATCACCCACCTGCGGCACGCGCCGGCACCCGCCCTTTCGGGCGGCGAACGCCGGCGGGTCGAGATTGCGCGTTGCCTGGCCGCCAACCCCAAGTACCTGTTGCTGGACGAACCCTTTGCCGGGGTCGATCCGATTGCCGTCAACGATATCCGCGGGCTGGTTTCGGATTTGCGCAAGCGTGGCATCGGTGTTCTGATCACCGATCACAATGTGCGCGAGACGCTCGAGATCGTGGACCGGGCCTATATCCTGGCCGAAGGCCGCGTGTTGATGAGCGGCACCGCCGAGGAGGTGGTACGAGATGAAAACGTGCGCCGGGTCTATCTGGGCCAGAGCTTCCGATTCTGACCAAAGCCGCCCGGAGGCATCATGAAGCCGGGCACCCGGCTGGGTCTGGTCCAGCGCCAGCGGCTGGCCCTGACACCGGCAGTCCGGCAATCGCTGGAAGTGTTGCGCCTTCCCGCCGCAACATTGTCCGAACGCATAGCCGAAGAACTCGGCCGCAACCCGTTGCTTGTCCGTGCCGGGGGCGGGCGGGGCGCCACGGCAGATTTCCTTCCCGACCTTGTTGCAGCCGAGCCGGGCCTGCTGGAGCGGCTGCATGCGCAGATCGGGCTCATGCCTCTGGATGCGCCGGTCCGGCAGGCTGCGGAATACCTTGCCGGGACGCTGCGCGATGACGGCTATCTGGATGCGACCCCTGCCGAGATCGCAGCGGAAACCGGCCAGCCGGTTGCCGTGATCGAGGCCGGGCTTGCCGCGCTTCAGGCCTGCGACCCGCCGGGCGTCGGGGCCCGTGACCTGGCCGAATGCCTGGCCCTGCAACTGCTGGATCGCGGGCTCGACCGTCCGATCGCCGATGCGGTGGTCGGAATGATGGCGGATTTCGCCGCCGCGCGCTGGGCCCGGCTGGAAATCGGCCTTGGCCTGCCCCGGGCGCGGTTGCAGGAAATCGCCGCACTGCTGCCCGGCCTGGTGCCGCATCCCGTTGCCGGCCTGTCAGCGCCGGTGCAGGCGCTGCGCCCCGATCTGGTGGCACGGTTCCGGGACGGCGAGATCGTGGTGGAACTTGCCCGCGATGCGCTGCCCCGATTGCGGCTTGATCATGCGCTGCTGCAAAGGTCGGCCGATGACGCCTTTGTTGCCGAATGCCGGGTGCGGGCGGAGGCGCTGATTGCCGCGCTCAGGCAGAGGGGCGCCACGCTGTTGCGAATCGGTCGCCATCTTGCCGAGGTGCAGGCGGGGTTCTTCAGTCAGGGCGAGGCCGCCCTGCAACCGCTGAGCCGCCGGCAGCTTGCCGAAGCACTGGGCCTGCACCCGGCAACGGTGGGGCGTGCCGTCGCCGACAAGGCAATCGATGTCGAGGGGCGGTTGTTTCCGCTGTCGGTATTCTTTTCCGCGCCGCTTCCCGGTCCGGGGGGCACGATGGCCGCCGGCGCGGCGGTTCGCCGGCGCATTGCCGCGCTCATTGCGGCCGAACCCGCGGCCGCGCCGCTCAGCGATGCCCGGCTCTGTGCCATCTTGCGCGGCGAGGGCGTTGACATCGCACGCCGAACTGTCGCCAAATACCGGGAAGCCTTGCGCCTGCCGTCGTCTGCGGATCGACGCCGTCTGTACCGCACCCGACAGCCCCGCAGGTCCTGACCGCGGCCATTCCTGCCGCAGGAGCAACGAAAAGGAGGCTCTCTTGAGGTACCAGATCAGCGGCAAGCAGATCGATATCGGCAGCGCCCTGCAAACCCATGTCACCCAGGAACTTGGCGCGGTCATGGAAAAATACGCCCAGCGACCGACCGAGGCGGTGGTTGTCTTTTCGCGCAGCGCGCATCGCTACATCTGCGAAACCATCGTGCATCTGTCCACCGGGCTTACCGCGCAGGCGCGCGCGCAGGCAAACGAGATATATGCGGCCTTCGACAGTTGCAGCGACAAGATGGAAAAACAGCTGCGACGCTACAAGCGGCGTCTCAAGGACCATCATCGCGACCGTACGCAGCCGGTTGAATTTGCCGGCGCCTCGGCGTACATCCTCGCCGCATCGGCAGAGGATGAGGGGGATGAGCCCGAAAGCCTTCAGCCGGTCATCATCGCCGAGATGGAAGCCCGGGTTCCGGTGCTGTCCGTCGGCGAGGCGGTGATGCAGATGGAACTGGCCGAGGCCCCGGTGCTGGTGTTCCGAAACGAACGCCACGGCGGGATCAATGTCGTGTATCGGCGCGACGACGGAAACATTGGCTGGATCGAACCCGCCGCCCCGGGTGAAGTCTGACCGGGAGACACACCGAACCCCGAGGGCCTTTCCCGCCCCGGAAAGGGGGAAGAGATGCAAGTTTCGGACCTGTTGCGGCCGGAGGCCGTGAAGGTTTCGGGTCAGATGACCAGCAAGAAGCGCCTGTTTCAGGAACTGGGTGAAATAGCCGAGTCCGTCTATGGAATCGCCGCACGCGATGCCACGGAAGCGTTGCAGGAACGCGAAAACCTCGGGGCAACCGGCGTCGGCCATGGCGTCGCGCTGCCGCATGCCCGGATTACCGGCATCGGCGCGGTTCACGGCATATTCATGAAGCTCGAAAGGGCGATGGAATTCGGCGCGGTGGACAAGCAGCCGATCGATCTGGTGTTCGCGCTGTTCGCCCGCCGCGATTCGGGGGTCGACCATCTCAAGGCGCTGGCGCTTGTGTCGCGGACGCTGCGCGATTCAGGCGTGTGCGGCAAGCTTCGGGCCAATTCCGACCCGGCAAAGCTGTATGCCATCCTGACCGAAGACAGCTCGTCCCAGGCGGCATGATGGCAGGGGCGGCTTGGCGGCTTGCGGCTGCTCACAGGCTGCTGAAGAAGTCTACTGCCTACCCGTCCCGACAATCGAGCCCGGGAAACTGTTCTGCACCACGCCCGCCACAGGTTACGCCCGGGCGACCAGCCCGGGCCGCGCCCGACC
>SKWP01000249.1 GCA_007128865.1 Paracoccaceae bacterium | reverse complement strand
GGTCATTTGGCAAGCTCTCTCGATCGGTCGGCCGAGGCGCCGACGGTGCGGCGCATCAGCGGCGGCAGGCCGGTTTCGGGGTCCATCAGATGCACCAGACCCGCGGCGGTGGTGCCGCCGGGGCTGGTGACATTGGCGCGCAGCTGCGCGGCGGTTTCGGGCGAATGCTCCAGCAGGTGACCGGCACCCGAAACCGTGGCGCGCGCAAGACGCATGGCGACATCGGGCGCCAGCCCCTCGGCCTCGCCGGCGGCGGCCAGCGCCTCGACCATGTGGAACACATAGGCCGGGCCGGAGCCAGAAACCCCGGTCACCGCGTCGATCTCGGCCTCGGTTTCCAGCCGCAGGGTATCGCCCACCGCGGCCATCAGCGATTCGGCCATGCGCAGGGCGCCTTCGCCGGCGCGTGGGTTGCCGACCAGGGCGCTGATGCCGCGCCCCACGGCCGCCGGCGTGTTGGGCATCGCCCGCACGATCGCGGTGTCGGCGCCCAGCGCGGTTTCGAGCGTGGCCATGGTCGTACCTGCGGCGATGGACAGAAACAGCGTGTCAGCCTGCCCGAAACGCGCCACCTGCGGCAATGCCGCCGCCATCATCTGCGGCTTGACCGCCAGAACCACCACCGCCGGCGCCTCGGGCAGATCGGCATTCAGCCGCACCGGCTGCGATTGCAGCCATTCCGAAGGGTCGGGCTCGATCACCGTGACGGCCTCGGGCGACAAGCCCCGCACCAGCCAGCCCGCCAGCAACGCAGACCCCATGCGCCCGCAGCCCAGCAGCACCAGACCGTGGCGTTCCATTGCGTTGAAGTTCATGCGATTCCGCCCCTGACCCTGCAATCGGGACGCAGCTTAGGCGCGACCGTAGGCCTCTGCAATGGCGACCTGAAGCGCGTCCTGGGGCGTGCGGTCGGACCAGGACACAAGCTGGAAGGCCGGATAGAAGCGTTCGGCCGCGGACACCGCGGCGCCGATCATCCGGTCGATCTGTTCGGGGCCGGCAATCTGGCCACCCGACAGCAGCAGACCGTAGCGCCAAACCATCAGCCTCTGTTCCTGCCAGTAGCTGAACGATCCTGCCCAGACCATGTCATTGCAGCGGTTCAGGATGTCGTGCAGCGCCGACAGTCGGGCCTCGGGCGGATCCATCTCGAAGGTGCAGATCAGCCGCAGGGTTTCATCCCGTGCCGACCAGGCAAGGGTGATCGAATAGGTGCGCCACTGGCCTTCCACCGCCATCGCGATCTGGTCGTCGCCCACCCGGTCGAATTCCCAGGCGTGGTGTTCGGCCAGCGTCTCGACGATATCGATGGGGTGAGTGTCTTCGCCGTGAAGGATTTCTTCGGAAAGCGACATGCCCGGCCTCGTTTTCCTTGGCCACTGATGGGAAAGTCCCCACAAGAGGCTGCGTGTATCCGCAAGGTCAGGTAACCTTGGCCCCTGCCTCACCTAGATATGGTGGGGACAAAGGCGGAGCCTGTAAAGTGAAAAATGCAGCCTGCCGGCGCGAATGGCGGGCAGCGCACGCGAATGTGGCCTTGCCGCCAGCGCAATACCCGGCCCGGCCGCCGGGTATACCCGCCCGGCCGGCCGGTCAGCCTGCGCCGGGCCTGTCGGCGCCGAGCCGGGCCTCCAGCGCATCGATTCGCGCGCGCAGGGCCTCGTTTTCCTCGCGGGCCTTCTGGGCCATGGCGCGCACGGCGTCGAATTCCTCGCGGGTGACAAGATCGCGGTCGGCGAGCCAGCGGTCGATCACCGACTTCAGCGCGGTCTCGGCCTCGTCCCGCGCCCCCTGCGCCACGCCCATGGCATTGGTCATCAGTTGCGCGATATCGTCCATCAGGCGGTTGCGGCTGTGCATGTCGGCCTCCTTCGGCTTTGTTCCCTGATATGGCGCCGCCGGCGGCAAGCACAAGGTTGACTTCGCGCCCACGGCAGGAAAAGCAGGGCGCGTGCGCAGGAGGCAAGATGCTGGCAGCGATCCCCTTCCCCGACATCTCGCCCGAGGTGTTCTCGTTCGAGATCGGCGGATTCGGCTTTGCCCTGCGCTGGTATGCGCTGGCCTATATCCTGGGCTTCCTGCTGGCGTGGTGGACCGTCGCTGCGCTGATGCGCCGCCCGGCAATGTGGCCCGGCGGGGCCGCGCCCATGCAACCCGCCGATACCGAAGGGCTGCTGACCTGGATCATCCTGGGGGTGATCCTGGGCGGCCGCCTGGGCTTCGTGCTGTTCTACCAGCCGACCTATTTCGCCGCGAACCCGCTGGAAATCCTCTATATCTGGCAGGGAGGCATGGCGTTTCACGGCGGATTGGCCGGGGCGGCGCTGGCGGGGCTGGCCTTTTGCCGGCTGCACGGTGTTGGCGCGCTGCGGCTGGCCGATGCCATGGCGCTGGCCACACCGGCGGGGCTGTTTCTGGGCCGGGTGGCCAATTTCATCAATGCCGAGCTGTGGGGCGCACCGACACGGATGCCCTGGGGCGTGATCTTTCCCGGGCCGGCGGCCGAATGCCCGTGGGAATGGGTGGGCGTCTGCGCCCGCCACCCGACCCAGCTTTACGAGGCCGGGCTGGAGGGGCTGGCACTGGGCGCGGTGCTGTTCTGGATGGTGTGGCGGCGGGGCGCGCTGCTGCGGCCGGGTCTGGTGACCGGCGTCTTTCTGGGCGGATACGGGCTGGCGCGATTCGTGGTGGAATTCTGGCGCGTGGCCGATCCGCAGTTCATCAGCCCCGACAACCCCGCCGGCCATGTGCTGCGGCTGGGCGCGGCGGGGCTCAGCATGGGGCAGCTGCTGTCGCTGCCGATGGTGGCGGTCGGGCTGTGGCTGGCATGGCGCGCGCTGCGCCGCCCCGCCCCGGCAACGTGACCGCGCTTGCCGGCCTGATCGCGGCGCGCATCGCCGCTGCCGGCCCGATCAGCCTGGCCGACTACATGGCCGAATGCCTGCTGCACCCGGAGCATGGCTATTACGCCACCCGCGACCCGCTGGGGGCAGGCGGCGACTTTACCACCGCGCCCGAAATCAGCCAGATGTTCGGCGAGCTGCTGGGCCTCTGGCTGGTCAAGTCATGGCAGGATCAGGGCTCTCCGGCCCCTTTCGTGCTGGCCGAACCCGGCCCGGGCAGGGGCACGCTGATGGCCGATACCCTGCGCGCCGCCCGGCTGGTGCCGGGCTTCGGCGCCGCCGCTCGGTTGCATCTGGTCGAGGCCTCGCCGGCCCTGCGGGCGGTGCAGGCCGACAGACTGGCCGGACATGCGCCCCGCTGGCACACGGGCATCGAATCCCTGCCCGACGCGCCGCTGTTCCTGATTGCCAATGAATTTTTCGATGCGCTGCCGATCCGCCAGTTCGTGCGCCGCGGCGGCGGCTGGGCCGAGCGCATGGTCGGGCTAGAAGATGGCCGGCTGGCCTTCGGGCTTGCCCGGCCCGTGCCGATTGTCGCGCTGAACCACCGGCTGGCCGATACATCCGACGCCGATGTGGTTGAAATCTGCCCCGCCGCCGGTCCGGCGATCGCCGAAATCGCCCGCCGCATCGCCACTTGCGGAGGCGCGGCGCTGATCATCGACTATGGCGCCGGGCCTTCGCTGGGCGATACCTTCCAGGCCCTGCGCGCCCACCGCCCCGAGCATCCGCTGGCCAGCCCCGGCGCGGCGGATCTGACCGCGCATGTGGATTTCGTGGCACTCGCCCATGCGGCGCGGTCGGTGCCGGGCGTGCAGGTCTGCGGCCCTCTGGCACAGGGTGCGCTGCTGGAAAGGCTCGGGATCGGGGCGCGGGCCGCGGCCCTTGCCCGGCGGCTGACCGGGCCGGCACTGGAATCGCATCTGGCTGCGTATCGGCGCTTGACCCACCGCGAAGAAATGGGAACGCTGTTCAGGGCCCTGGCACTGGTCCCGGCCGGTGCCCCGCTGCCTCCGGGATTTGCATGATGACCACCACCGCGCTGCTCGAGATCCTGACCGCGCCGGAATTGCATCCGGTCCGGCACGGGTTCTTCACCCGCAAGGGCGGGGCGTCATCGGGGGTGTTCGCGGGGCTGAACTGCGGCGGTGGCTCGACCGACCAGACCCATGCGGTGCGCATCAACCGCGAGCGGGTCGCTGCCGCGCTGGATCTGACGGTCGCGGCGCTGGTGAGCGTGCATCAGGTCCATTCGGCGCGGGTGGTTACCGTGACCGGCCCCCTTGACGAACGCCCGAAGGCCGATGCCATGGTCACCGCCACGCCGGGGCTGGCGCTGGCCATCCTGACGGCCGACTGCCAGCCGGTGCTGCTGGCCGATGCCGGCGCCGGGGTCATCGGGGCTGTCCACGCCGGCTGGCGCGGCGCCCTTGACGGGGTGCTGGAGGCGACGGTCGATGCCATGGTGGCACTGGGCGCCCGGCGCGACCGCATCGCCGCCGCCATCGGCCCCACCATCAGCCAGCAGGCCTATGAGGTGGGACCGGAATTCCTCGAACAGTTCATCGACACCGACCCGGCCTACGGGCGCTATTTCGCGCAGGGACAGGGCGACCGGGCGCTGTTCGACTTGCCGGGCTTCGGCCGTGACCGGCTGCGCGCCGCGGGTGTTGAAAATGTCCGCTGGACCGGCAACTGCACCTATGGCGATCCCGAGCGGTTCTTTTCCTATCGCCGCTCGGTTCACCGGGGCGAGGCCGATTACGGCCGTCTGGTCTCCGCGATCCGCCTCTAGCGTTGGCCGTCTGACCGAAGATACCGGACGGGGGCATGGCGGACGAAGCAGACGCCTCTTCCCTTGCCCGGAATCAAGGCGCGCAGCGCCGCCGGGCAGCGCCCCGGCGACCATCCGCTTCGGGCTCCGGGCCGACATCGGCTGTCTTCCCTCGCGCGCGCAGGGGTGGCGGCCGCGAATTCTCCGCCACGGGGCCACGGACCGGCCGCATTCCGGCGGCATCGGTGGAAACGGGTGTCGGGGCCGGTGCCGGACGGAGGGCAGAATGCACACACGCCATCGCTGGATGAACTGGATCCTGAAGGAAAGCGCAGGCGACCTTCCCTTGCTGCCGTGGCAACGCGACCGCGGGCTCCTGCGGCGCCCGGATGTGGTTGCCGCCCGCCCCCTGCCCGCTGCCGGCCGCATCCCCGGCCAGCCGGGCCATCGCCCTACGCCATGGGTCTCAACCCGGCCCGAGCGGGCCTGAACCCCGG
>SKWP01000180.1 GCA_007128865.1 Paracoccaceae bacterium | reverse complement strand
CGACCGGGCAATGTGAAGGCGCGCAGGCGGCGGCATGGCGCCGCCGCCTGTTTGCTTGCGGTGCAGTCGACAGGGCGGGTACGATCCTTTCACCTTGCTCATGGCCGCGAAGACGGAGGGCTGGTCTGGCCGATGACCGACCGACAGGAAAACCTCTTGCTGGTTCTGCCGGGCGTGGCACTGCTCGCGGTCGCGTTTCTGGTCCCCATCGGGCAGATGCTGGTACTGGCCTTCGAAGGCCCCGATGGCTGGACGCTCGATCATTTTCGCCGCTTTCTGGGCGATGATTTCTATCGCGCGGTCCTGTGGCGAACAGTTCGACTGTCGGCACTGATCACGGCGTGCTGTCTGGCCATCGGCTTTCCGCTTGCCTACATCATGGCGCGGGTGGGGCCACGGGCGCGGCTGTGGCTGATCGTGATGGTGATCCTGCCGCTGATGACCTCGGTCGTGGTGCGCACCTTCGGCTGGATGGTGGTGCTTTCGCGCTCCGGTCTGATCCCCTCGACCCTGCGCGACATGGGGCTTGTCGGGCGGGCCTTTTCGCTCATGCACACCGAGACCGCGATCGTGATCGGCATGGTTCAGGTGCTGCTGCCGTTCATGGCGCTTTCGATCCTCGGGGTGATGATGCGGATCGACCCGCGGCTCGAGGAGGCCGCGCGCACCATGGGATGCAGTTTCCTGCGGACGATCCGGACCGTGGTGCTGCCGCTTTCCGTGCCGGGCATCGTCGCCGGTTCGCTGCTGGTGTTTACCCTGTCGGCATCCTCCTTCGTGACCCCGAACCTGCTGGGCGGCCCGCGGGTGCAGGTGCTGGCGGCGTCCATCTACCGTCAGGTCACCCAGACACTCGACTGGAACTTTGCCGCGGCGCAGGCGGTGATCCTGTTCGCGGGGGTGGCGCTGATACTGATCCCCTACATCGCCCTGACGCGGCGGGGTGGGCATGGTTAGGTCGGTTCCGCCGTTGCTGCGCCTGCTTGCCTGGGTGTTCGTCGCGCTCAGCGCCTTGTTCCTGATCGGTCCGCTGATCGTGGTGATCGGGGTTTCGGTTTCCGAAAGCCGGTTCATCGCCTTTCCGCCCAGCGGGTTCAGCCTGCGCTGGTATCAGGCGGTGCTGGGCTCGGATACCTACCTGGCCGCAGCCTGGCTGAGCCTGCGGCTGGCGGTGCTGGTCACGTTTTCTGCCACGCTGCTGGGCGGCGCAGCGGCTGTTGCGATCCACCGCCGGCGGCTGCCGGCGTCCGAGGCGATGGCTACCTTCTTTCTGTCTCCGCTGGTGCTGCCGACGATCATTTATGCCCTGGGCATGCTGATGCTGTGGAGCGCGCTGTTCGGCCCGGTTTCGCTGCTTACGCTCTGGGTCGCACATACGGTGATTGCCGCACCTTATGTGGTGCGTACCACGCTTGCGGTGCTGGCCGACAGCGACCCCTTCCTCGAGGAAGCCGCTGCCACCATGGGCGCGGGACGGTTGCAGAGACTGTGGCTGGTGGTGTTGCCGCAATGCGTGCCCGGTCTTGCTGCCGGAGCCTTCTTTGCCTTCAACCTGTCCTTCGACGAGGCCGTGGTTTCGCTGTTCCTGCGGCGGCCCGGGCTGACGACGCTTCCGGTTCACATCTACAACCAGCTTGAATTCAGCCCGGACCCGTCGGTGGCGGCGGTTTCGACGATCATGATCGCCATAACCGTTGCCCTTATAGTGATCATCGACCGCATACTCGGGATTCAGAAAGTGGCGAGCAGCTAGTCATGGCAAATCTGCGCCTGCGCGATATCCGCAAGTCCTTCGGGCAGACCGAGGTCCTGCATGGCATTTCGCTCGATATCCCTTCCGGGGCCTTCATCAGCCTTCTCGGTGCCTCGGGCTGCGGCAAGACCACACTGCTGCGCATCGTTGCCGGGCTGGAAAGCACCACCAACGGCACGGTCGAGATCGACGGCCGCGATGTCACCCATCTGCCGCCGGAAAAGCGCGATATCGCAATGATGTTCCAGTCCTATGCGTTGCTGCCGCATCTGAACGTGGCCGAAAATGTCCGTTTTCCGCTGCGCATGCGCGGCATCGGCGCACCGGGCGAACAGCGCGACCGGGTGCGGGAGGCGCTTGAGACCGTGCAACTCGGCCATCTGGCCGAACGCCGGCCGCGGCAGCTGTCAGGGGGGCAGCAGCAGCGTGTTGCGCTGGCCCGTGCCATTGTCTCGCGTCCCAAGGTGCTGTTGCTGGATGAACCGCTTTCGAACCTCGATGCACGTCTGCGCGAGGACATGCATGTCGAGCTGATCGAACTGCACAAGCGGCTGGGCCTTACCACGCTGTTTGTCACCCATGATCAGGAGGAGGCGCTTTCGCTGTCCGATCATATCGTGCTGATCAACGAGGGCCGGGTCGAGCAGGAGGACAGCCCGACCGAGATATACACCAACCCTGCGACGCCCTTCGCGTCCAGCTTTCTGGGCGCCGCCAATCTCGTTGCCGCAGTCGTCGAGGATGGCCCTGGCGGTCCGGTTGCACGTTTCGAGGACGGGCAGACCCTTCCGCTTCCGGAGGGCTGTCACCTGCGCGGACCGGTCACGCTCGCGCTGCGGCAGGAGGACATCGGCCTTTTCGCCGCCGATGAAACCCTGCCGGATGGCCGGGCAACCTTGCGCGCAAGGCTGGGAACGCGGGTCTATCTGGGCGCGCGCAACCGCTATGTCGTGCATCTGGGCGACACACGGCTGCGGGTGCTGTCGGGTGCCGATCGCACGCTGGAAGATGGCGGCACGGTACAGCTCGGGGTTGATCCATCGCGGATTCGGGTGCTGCCCGCGCCGGACGGCTGACCGGAAGGGTCGGGAGCAATGCGCGACATCGACATGAAAACCTTTGTGGCGCTGGCGCGAAACCGGCATTTCGGTCGCACCGCCGAAGAGCTCAACACCACCCAGCCGGCCATTTCCAGCCGGCTTGCGGCCCTTGAGGCCGAGTTTGGCTGCCGGCTCGTCCATCGCGGTGACCGTGCCTTTGCCCTGACGCCGGCCGGGCGACGGGTGCTGGCACAATTCCAGCAGACGCTGGCCGAAATCGACGCGCTGCGGCTGAGTCTGGGGCAGGAGGGGCTCGCGCGACGCGAGCCGCTGCGGCTCGGGGCCATCGATTCGGTTTCGGCAACCTGGATGCCGGGACTGATCGAGACGTTGCGCGCCGCCTTTCCCGAACTGCGCATCGAACTGACCGTCGATGGAACACGCCCGCTTGTCGATGGCATGCGCAACGGTGACCTGGACATGGTTTTCTGCCTTCACCCGGTCCTGGATGACGGCTTTCGCAGCTACATCGCCTGTGTCCTGCAGATGCTCTGGGCCGGTGCGCCATCGCTGATCGAACGCGAGCGCCGCTACAGCGTTGCCGAACTGGCTGAAATGCCGATCATCTCCTTTCCGCGCAATTCACCGCCCTTCCAGATGATCGCCCCGTTCTTTCATGACGAGCAGGTTCTGGCCTCCAAGCTGACAAGCTGCAATTCGCTCTATGCCATGGTCAATCTGCTGATCGACGGTTTCGGCATCGGTGCAATTCCGACCGTGAGCATCCGCCGCGAGATCGCCCAGGGGCTGCTGGTGCCGCTGCAGGTGGCCAAACGTTTCCCGCCGATGCCGATCGTGGCCTCCTATCGCGCCGGAAGCGATCAGGGTTTTCTGTGGCAGGTGGTCGAGCATGCCAAGGCAACGGTTTCCGACTACTGCGCCGGGGTCGAGCCCGAACTTGCGTGGCTCGACGATGCCGTGGCGCGGCGCGCTGCCGATGGTTGACGTGGCCGCAGCATGCCATTATCTGGCACTTGCAGCGCGGTTGTAGCTCAGTCGGTTAGAGTACCGGCCTGTCACGCCGGGGGTCGCGGGTTCGAGTCCCGTCAACCGCGCCATTATCCACTGGAATTGTCAGTCGATCCGGTAGACCCCGTTGCAGGGACGTCGGATACCGGCGGTCGGGCGAACCACGGGACGCTTCGGCCTGGTGCCTCGCGGCCGTGGTTCAGCCCTGTCGGGCGGATCGCTGCGAAGGGTCATCCGCAAGCCTCCGCCCGTGCCTTCAGGCCCGATCAAGCGGATCCGGAACGATGCCGCCGGGCCCATCGGCGAGCCGTCAGGCGATTGTGTTTTCCAGCACGCCGAGCCCGGTGATCGAAACCGCCATTCGATCACCCTTGTTGAGGTAGCGAGGCGGCTTGAAGCCGATGCCGACCCCCTCGGGTGTCCCGGTGGCGATGATGTCGCCGGGCAGCAGGGTCATTGTCCTGCTCAGCGTCGCGATCAGCGTCGGAATGTCGAATATCAGATCGGCAACCCGGGCATTCTGGCGCAACTCGCCGTTGATGCGGGTGGTCAGTTCCATTGCGCCAACGTCCGGTACCTCGTCCGCCGTTACCAGCCATGGCCCCATCGGGCAGAAACTGTCCAGTCCCTTGCCGATCAGCCACTGGTTGTGCCGGCGCTGGAGTTCGCGCGAGGTGACATCATTGACGATGACAAATCCGAATACGTGCTCCATGGCGGCATCTTCGGGCACCTGGAAGGCAATTTTGCCGATGACAACGCCCAGTTCGCCCTCGTAATCGACCGAAGCGGTGGGATCCAGGCTGCCACGAACCGGCGCGTCGGGGCCAACAACGGCGGTGGTGGCCTTGGAGAAGATGACCGGGGCGCTGGGCACCTGTTCCTGTGCCGATGAATCAAAGCCGCTTGCGTGGAATTCGGCCGCATGGGCGCGATAGTTCTTTCCCACGCAGA
Organism: Paracoccaceae bacterium; assembly: GCA_007128865.1. Classification (GTDB taxonomy): domain Bacteria; phylum Pseudomonadota; class Alphaproteobacteria; order Rhodobacterales; family Rhodobacteraceae; genus Rhodobaculum. The sequence continues at coordinate 12,582 of SKWP01000180.1, read as the reverse complement.
AGATGTTGCGCCGCGGCTCGGGAATGGGTGCCAGCAGCGTGGCCGCGCCGAGCGCCACCCTTGGCGCCTGCCCGGCCATGGCCAGCCAGCGTTTCGGCCCGTCCTCTTTGGCGATCAGGTCGCGCACGGCGGTGACCGACGCATCGCCCGTTGCGCATACCACGATCTGATCGCCATCAAGAAACCCCGCGCCGGTTTGTCCGCCGTGGCGGAATGTCACCAGTTTCATTTTGTCGATACTTCCCCTGTTTCATCGATAATCCTAGCTTGCACAGGGCAGGGGGATGGTCAATCGTGGATACATCCCGCCACGAATCCGGAAAGCCAGAGCCCCACCGTGAACGATCCAAGCCTGACCGACGGCCGCGCACAGGTAACGCCACTGCATCCCGGCGCTGGCGAAACCCTGACCGAAGCAGCCTACCGGTCTCTGCGCAACGATCTCGTTCGCGGACGCCACGCGCCGGGCGAACGGTTGCGGATCGAACGGCTTCGACGGCTCTATGATGTGGGGCCGACGCCCCTTCGCGAGGCGCTCCAGCGGCTCAGTGCCGAAGGGCTGGTGCGCGCCGACGGCAATCGCGGCTTTACCGCAAGCCCGTTGGACCTTGCCGATTTCGACGATCTCAATACCGCACGTTCTGCGGTTGAAAGGGAAGCCCTGCGCCTCGCCATTGCCCGTGGCGATGAACTCTGGGAGGCGCAGGTCGTTTCTGCCGCCTATCTGATCGGCAAGGCCGACAGGGCAATCGCCAGCGAAAGAACCGTGCAGCCCGAAGGCGTTGCGCAACCCGACGGCACGGCTGATGGCCTGCTTGATCACTGGGAAGCCGCGAATGCCGCCTTTCATCGCGCAACGGTTGCCGCCTGCGGGTCGAACTGGCTGCTGCGCATCCGCGAAGGGCTGCATACCCAGTGCGAACGGTATCGCCGCGCCTCCATCTACCGTCGGCGCGGAAAGCGCGACCTCGCGGCCGAACACCAGGAAATTGCAGCGGCGGTGCTGGAACGCGATGCCGATCTGGCCTGTACGCTCGTTACCGCACATTTCGCCGCCACCGCCGGCGACCTCGCGCTGGAACTGGGCAAAGCGCAGTAGCCGGCAATGACCGCAGGACGATCATCGCCGCACCGACGACGCATGCCATTGCCGGCCTGCGCGGTCGGGCCATCGGGGCTGACGTCTGGCAGGCGCTGGTCGGGGACTCAGCCGGTGCCCTGACCTGCGGGCTCGAAGCGCAGCGCGACGCCGTTGATGCAATAGCGCAGGCCGGTCGGTTCGGGCCCGTCGGGAAACACATGGCCGAGATGGGCCTCGCAGCGCGCGCAATGAACCTCGGTGCGCCGCATGAACAGGCTGTTGTCGCTGCGCTCGCCGATAGCATCGGGCGCAGCCGGGGCCCAGAAGGAAGGCCAGCCGCTGCCCGAGTCGTACTTCTGCGCCTTGTCAAACAGCACCGCCCCGCAGCACACACAGGCAAACCGGCCGGGACCGGCAGGAAAGTTCTCGTGGCTGAAGGGCCGTTCGGTGGCATGGCGGCGGGTTACGCGATAGGCCAGATCGGGCAGCAAGGCGCGCCATTCGGCATCGCTGCGGACAACCCTGGCGGTGTCTTCGGGCCTTGTGGGATCGGTCATGGCATGTCCTCGTCTGCGCTGCGCCGGATGGCGGGGTTGCATCACCCCCCGCCTTCCGGCAATCTAGTCGGCAAGGCCGGACAGCCAAGCCCCGGCCCCAGGCAGACCGGAGCGGCCGCAATGTTTCCCGTCCGGATCGGGCGCCATGTGCTTCGCTGGGCCACCTCGCCGCAGGACATGGCCCGGGTGCTACAACTGCGCGCGCTGGTGTTCCGGCAGGATGCCGGCCCGCAGGGCGACCGCGACCGTTTCGACGACCTTTGCCGGCATCTTCTGATCGAATCGACGCAGGATGGCGCGCTTGAGGGCTGCCTGCGCCTGCAGGTGCTTTCCCCGGCCGATGCCGAACACACCGCCTATTGCGCGCAGTTCTACGATCTGGCGCCGCTTTGCGACATGACCGGGCGAATGCTTGAGGTCGGCCGGCTCTGCACCCATCCCGAGCGTGCCGACCCCGAGGTGCTGCGGCTGGCCTTCGCGGCGCTGTCGGCGGTGGTTCTGGACGAGGAAATCCGGTTCCTGTTCGGCGCGACCAGCTTTGCCGGGACCGACCCGGCGCCATATCTGGCCAGCTTCGACCAGCTGCGCGGCAGGATCGCGCCGGACCGCTGGCGCCCGCGCCGCCGCGCGCCCTGCGTCTATCCCTTCGCGCGTGCGGCATCGGCGGCAACGGCGCGGCGCGGGGCGGGGATGCACCGGATGCCGCCGCTGCTGCGCGGGTATCTGGGCCTTGGGTGCCGGGTATCCGACCATGCGGTGATCGATCCCGATCTCGGAACGCTGCATGTCTTTACCGGGCTCGAGCCCGGCTCGGTTCCGCCGGGGCGGGCGCGGCTCTTGCGTGCTGCGGCACAGGGCTTGCTGCAATGATGGCCCGCCGGCGGCTTGACGGCGCCGGAGCAGGGCGATAGCCCGCCGGAATGGCGCGCGCACCCCTGCTTCAGCTTTCCGGCATCGGCCTTGGTCTCCCCGGTGACCGGCTGTTCGATGGTATCGATCTGGTCCTGCACGCGGGCGACCGGCTGGCGCTGGTGGGGCGCAACGGCACCGGCAAATCCACGCTTCTGAAGATCATGGCCGGGCTGGTCGAGCCCGACACCGGCAACCGGACGCTGCCGCCCGAAACCCGCGTCGGCTACATGGAGCAGGAACCGGTCTTTTCGGGCTTCGACACCCTGGGCGATTATGCCGCCGCCGGGCTTGCGCCCGAGGATGTGTGGCGTGCCACCGCCGCGGCCGAGGGGCTGGGCTTTGACCCCGCGTTGCCGGCCGCAACGGCATCGGGCGGGGAAAGGCGGCGGGCAGCGCTGGCACGGCTTCTGGCATCCGAACCCGATGTGCTGCTGCTGGACGAACCGACCAACCACCTCGACATCGCCGCCATCGCCTGGCTGGAGGAACGCCTGGCGGGGTTTCGCGGCGCTGTGGTCACCATCAGCCACGACCGCGCCTTTCTGCGCACGGCTGCGCGGGCGATCCTGTGGCTCGACCGCGGCAGCCTGCGCCGGCTCGACCGCGGCTTTGACGCTTTCGAGGACTGGCGCGATACCGTCTGGGCCGAAGAGGATGCCGCCCGCCACAAGCTTGACCGCCGCATCAAGGCCGAGGCCCGCTGGGCGGTGGAGGGCATCAGCGCCCGGCGCAAGCGCAACCAGGGGCGGGTGCGGGCGCTGGCGGCACTCAGGGCCGAACGCGCGTCGATGCAGCGACGGCAGGGCGCCGGGGCGCTGGCGCTGGAATCCGGCAGCCAATCCGGCCGCATGGTGATCGAGGCCGAAGGGCTGTGGAAAACCTATGACGGGCGCTGCGTGCTGCGCGATTTCTCGCTGCGGGTGCTGCGCGGCGACCGGGTGGCGCTGGCCGGCCCGAACGGTGCGGGCAAGACCACGTTGCTGCGGCTGCTGACCGGGCAGGAGGCGCCGGACCGCGGCACGCTTCGGCTGGGCAGCAACCTGCGCATCGCCGAATTCGATCAGGCCCGCGCCGGGCTTGACCCCGATGCAACCCTCTGGGACAGCCTGACGGGCGATCCGCTGCTTGGTGTCGCGGGCAATGGCGATCAGGTCATGGTGCGCGGTCGGCCGCGCCATGTGGTCGGTTATCTCAAGGATTTCCTGTTTGATGAAACCCGCGCCCGGGCGCCGGTGCGGTCGCTGTCGGGGGGCGAGAAGGCGCGGCTCATGCTGGCCCGGATCATGGCGCGGGAATCGAACCTGCTGGTGCTGGACGAACCGACCAACGATCTGGACATGGAAACGCTCGATCTGCTGCAGGAGGTGCTGGGCGACTACGACGGCACCGTGCTGATGGTCAGCCATGACCGCGATTTCATCGACCGCGTGGCCACCACGACGCTGCTGTTCGAAGGCAACGGCCGCGTGGTTGTGCATGCCGGCGGATGGTCGGATCTGCCGCCGGCGCGGCCGGCCGCCGCGGCCGATACCCGGCCCGAACCGAGGGCACCCGCGCAGGTTTCGCCAGCGGCCGCGGGGCCAAGGCCGTCCAGGGCGGCCGGCGGAACGCCGGCCCTCAGCTTTTCCGAACGCCACCGGCTTGAACGCCTGCCCGACGTGATCGCCGGGCTCGAGGCCGAGGTCGCACGGCTGGCCGAAGCACTGGCAGACCCGGCCCTGTTCGCCCGTGACCCGGAGCGCGCGCAGAAGCTGGGCGGGACGCTGGCCGCGGCTCAGGAAAAGCTCGGTGCGGCCGAGGCCGAATGGCTCGATCTGGCCGAGCGTGCCGAACAGCAGGGCTGATCACCTATAGCACGGCGCGGGATGGCGCCCGCGATCGGGCAACGGGCGCGGCCGGGGAATGGCCGTTGGTCAACCCGACTGATCAGAAGATCCGTATCAGGCGTTGGCCTCGCGGATCTTTTCGGCTGCGTCCTTGTCGTAGCCGATGCCCTTGGTGTCGAACAGCTGGTCAAGCTCGCCCGAAAGGGTCATCTCGGTGATGATGTCGCAGCCGCCGACGAATTCACCCTTCACATACAGCTGCGGGATCGTCGGCCAGTCGGAAAAATCCTTGATGCCCTGACGGATGCCTTCATCGGCCAGCACGTTCACATCCACATATTCCACGCCCATGAAGTTGAGAACGCCAGCCACGCGACTGGAAAAGCCGCACTGCGGCATGGTCTTGGTGCCTTTCATGTAAAGCACCACGTCGTGGCCCTCGATGGTCTGGCGAATGCTGTCCTGCGCGCTCATTTCGGTCCTTTCGGGTTTGTCCGTACCGTAATGCGCCTGCGCCGCATTCCGCCCGGACCGTTGCTGTCATCGTCGTCGTCGTGCCCGCCGCGCGCCCGGGTGGCGATGATGGCCACCGCAACCAGAACCAGAAGCGCGAGGGCACCATGAATCATCGGTTCAATCCGGCGCCCGGGTCGTCAGCGCAAGCGCGTGCAGTTCGCCCTGGCTGCCATCCATCCTGCCCTTCAGCGCAGCATAGACGGCACGCTGCTGCTGCACCCTGTTCAGCCCGCGAAAGCTTTCGTCCACAACCTCGGCGGCATAATGGTTGCCGTCCCCGGCAAGGTCGGTGATGGTGATGCGCGCCTGCGGAAAGGTTTCGCGCAGCAGCGCCTCGATCTCGTGAGCCTGCATGGCCATGGCTGTCCTCCGGACGGTCCCTGTGTCCGATGTAAATCGCCCGTGCTGCGCGGGCAAGTGCGGGTTCAGCCGAAGTGGCGCGCAAGGCTGCCCGACCACAGCGCAACCAGATCGTCGAGCGGCGCCTCGGCCGCGCCCAGTCGCACCCGGTTGCCACCGAACCGCCCGACCGCCCGGAGCGCCACGCCGGCATGGCCTGCGGCAATCATCAGCGCCTCGGCCTGGTCGAAACTCGTGGCCAGAAGGTAACGCGCCTGATCCTCGCCGAAAAGCTCGGCGATCTCGTCACTGTCGAGCGTGACCCCGACACCGCCGGCCGCGGCCATCTCGAAGGCCGCCAGCGCCAGCCCGCCGTCGGACAGGTCGCTTGCCGCCGCGATCAGCGCGTGGTTTTCCAGCACGAAGCGGCCGTGGCGCAGTTCGGCGCCAAGATCCACCGGCGGGGCCTCGCCCGCCTCGATGCCGAAGGCTTCGGCCAGCAGGGCAGACTGGCCCATATGCGCGCCGGGCGCACCCAGCAGCAGCGCCAGCATTCCGTCGGCCGGCCGGCCGGCGATGATGCCGTCGATGTGATCGAGCAGGCCCACCGCGCCAATGGTCGGTGTCGGCAGGATAGCGCGGCCATCCGTTTCGTTGTAGAGGCTGACATTGCCCGACACGATCGGCATGTCGAGCGCCGCACAGGCCTCGCCGATGCCGCGGATGGCGCCGACGAACTGGCCCATGATTTCGGGCTTTTCGGGATTGCCGAAATTGAGGTTGTCGGTCGTGGCCAGCGGCCGGGCGCCGACCGCGCAGAGGTTGCGGAACGCCTCGGCCACCGCCTGCCGGCCGCCCTCGACCGGATTGGCCTTTACATAGCGCGGCGTCACATCGGCGGTGAAGGCCAGCGCCTTTTCGGTGCCATGGACGCGCACGATGCCCGCACCAAGGCCCGGCGTGCGCAGGGTATCGGCGCCAACCTGGCTGTCGTACTGTTCCCAGACCCATGCCTTGCAGGCGTAATTCGGGCTTCCGATCAGGGATTTCAGCGCATCGATGGCGCCGATTGCGGGCAGATCGGGCAGCGGCGGCGGCGGCGGCGTTTCCACCCATGGCCGGTCGTATTCCGGCGCGTTGCCCGACAAGGCACGCAGCGGCAGGTCTGCCCTGGTCTCGTTTCCATGCATGATCAGGAAACGGTCTTCCGCGATGGTCTCTCCGACCACGGCAAAATCGAGATCCCATTTGTCGAAGATCGCGCGTGCCTCGGCTTCCTTTTCGGGGCGCAGCACCATCAGCATGCGCTCCTGGCTTTCCGAAAGCATCATCTCATAGGCGGTCATCCCGGTCTCGCGGACCGGTACGCGGTCAAGGTCGAGCCGGATGCCAAGCCCGCCCTTGTCGCCCATCTCGACCGCCGAACAGGTCAGCCCGGCCGCGCCCATGTCCTGGATCGAGATGACCGCGCCGGTTTCCATCAGTTCGAGACAGGCCTCCAGCAGACGCTTTTCGGTGAACGGGTCGCCGACCTGCACGGTGGGGCGCTTTTCCTCGGCATCGGCGCCGAATTCGGCCGAGGCCATGGTGGCGCCGCCGACCCCGTCGCGGCCGGTCTTGGCGCCCAGATAGACAACCGGCATGCCCACCCCGGACGCGGCGGAATAAAAGATCGAATCGGCCCGCGCGATGCCGGCGGCAAAGGCATTGACCAGGCAGTTGCCGTTATAGGCGGCATGAAACCGCAGCTCGCCGCCCACGGTGGGTACGCCAAAGGCATTGCCGTAGCCGCCGATGCCCTCGACCGCACCGCGCAGCAGATGGGCGGTACGCGGATGATCCGGCGCGCCGAAGCTCAGCGCATTCATCGCCGCCACCGGACGCGCGCCCATGGTGAAAACATCGCGCAGGATGCCGCCGACCCCGGTGGCCGCCCCCTGATAGGGTTCGATGTAGCTGGGGTGGTTGTGGCTCTCCATCTTGAAGACCACCGCCAGGCCGTCGCCGATGTCGACGACGCCGGCATTCTCTCCCGGTCCGCAGATGACCTGGCTGCCGGTTGTCGGCAGGGTGCGCAGCCACTTCTTGGAGGATTTGTAGGAACAATGCTCGTTCCACATCGCCGAGAAGATGCCGAGTTCGGTAAAGCTCGGTTTGCGGCCCACGATTTCGAGGATGCGGGCGTATTCCTCCGGGCTGATGCCGTGGGCTGCGATCAGCTCGTCGGTGATTTCGGGCTCGTTCATGCCGCGCTCCCTGGCTGGCGATGCGGGCGCTTCTTACGGCATGCGGGCGAAGGGTAAAAGGGCCACCGGGGACGCTCTGCGCGCCGGGCGGGCACAAAAAAAGGGCCGAGCCAAAGGCTCGGCCTTAGTCCAACAGGGAGGTAAGAAGGAGCGTCTCGCCGTCGCCGGCTACCCTGCGCCTTCGAAAATCAAGATAGGAATGTTCCGGAGTCGCTGCAAGATTAATCAGTTTGCACATAGTACATTTCCGGTATGCGTTGCATACATACCTCGGTTTGTGGCGGAAATGCGGCGATCAACTTCCGGCAGAGTCGCGGTTGGCCGGCGCTCAGGCAGCATCGGCACGCCTTTTGCGCCGGTAGGCCATGACTTCATCCAGGACGAAATCCCGGAACACCGCGACACGTTTGGACTGGCGCAGCTCCTCGGGATAGGCGAGGTATACAGGCACCTCGACGCTCTCGATATCAGGCAATACCCGAACAAGGTCAGGGAAATCATCGGTCAGATAGTCCGGCAGCACACCGATTCCCACATCCGAAAGCACCGCCTGCAGCACCCCGAAATAGTTGTTGACCGTGAGCATGGAACCGATCTGTCCCGCCATCAGCATCCGCACCAGCGCGGCAGCGGCCGAAACCTGCGCCGATGTGACATTCTGGCAAACCAGACGATGCCGGGCCAGATCCTCGACCGTTTCCGGTGCGGGGTTGTCCCGCAGGTAACCCGGCGAGGCATAGAGCCGGATGCGGACGCTCATCAGCCGCTTGCGGATCAGATCGGCCTGGCTGGGTTCCTTCATGCGAATGGCGACATCGGCTTCGCGCATGGGCAGGTCCAGCACACGTTCCTCGAGCATCAGGTCGATGCGGATATGCGGGTATTTGGCATAAAGCGCGGTCAGACGCGGCGCCAGCCACAGCGATCCGAACCCTGTGGTCGTCGTCACCCGCAACTGCCCGAACACTTCCTCCTCGCTGTCGCGGATCCGCGCCTCGGCCGCTTCCAGGCGTTTGGTCATCGCGCGGGTCGCGTCGAACAGCAGCTCACCCTGTTCGGTCAGAATCAGGCCGCGCGCGTGGCGGTGAAACAGCGTGGTGTTCAGCCCGTCCTCGAGCGCGCGAATCTGCCGACTGACCGCCGACTGCGACAGGTTGAGCGTATCGCCGGCATGGGTCAGACTGCCCGCATCCGCGACCGCGTGAAATATCCTTAGCTTGTCCCAATCCATGGGGTAATCCTGCCCTGTGCTCGCCCGCCCTGCGTGACAGATCATTACCCCGGACGCGCGGGTTTGCGAAATCACCAGATTGCGCTTTGTAGGTCAGCTGATTTGACCTATCATTGCCATGGGGCCAAGGCGCCGCTGCCACCGACAGGAGGTAAGTCATGGGCCGCGAGAATGTAACCCTGAACGACCGTTTCGATCTCGAAAGATCGCCGGTGTTGCTGAACGGGACACAGGCGCTGGTCAGGCTGGTACTGGCGCAGGCCGCACGCGACCGGGCGGCAGGTCTGAACACCGCCGGTTATGTCACCGGCTACCGCGGATCGCCGCTTGGTGCGGTCGACATGCAGATGCGCCGGGCCGCACGCTGGCTGGAGGCGGCAAACATCCGCTTTCACGAAGGGTTGAACGAAGACCTCGCCGCAACCGCGCTCTGGGGCAGCCAGCAGGCTGAACTGCGCGGAGAGGGCCGTTTCGACGGGGTGTTCGGGCTCTGGTATGGCAAGGGGCCGGGGGTGGACCGGTCGGGCGATGCAATCCGTCACGCCAACATGGCCGGCACCGCGCCCCATGGCGGCGTGCTGATGGCGCTTGGCGACGACCATACCGGCGAATCCTCCACCGTGCTGCACCAGTCCGACTGGGCGATGGTCGATGCCTATATCCCGGTGCTTTCGCCGGCCGGCGTGCAGGAGGTGATCGACCTCGGGCTTTACGGCTATGCGCTCAGCCGCTTTGCCGGCGTCTGGGTGGGGCTGAAGACGGTCAAGGAAACCGTGGAAGCGACCGCGGTCATCGACGGAGACCCGCATCGGCTTTCCTTCGTGCTTCCCGATTACCCGATGCCGCCCGGCGGGCTGGGCATCCGTCTTGGCGATACGCCGGTGGCGCAGGAAGCCCGCATGATCGACCACAAGCGCTTTGCCGCCGAGGCCTTTGCGCGTGCCAACGGTATCGACCGCCGCGTCTGGGGGCGCCCGGGGGCGAAGATCGGCTTTGTCGCCGCCGGCAAGAACTGGCTCGATCTGGTGCATGCGCTGGGCCTTCTGGGCATCGACGCCGAAGCCGCCGACCGCCTTGGTCTGACCACCTACAAGGTCGCGCAGACCTGGCCGCTGGACATGGACAGCTTCCACGACTGGGCCGAGGGGCTCGACCTGATCGTGGTGGTGGAGGAAAAGCGCAAGCTCATCGAGGTGCAGGTCAAGGAGGCGATCTTCGACGACCGCCGCGGCCGCCGCGTCTATGGCTGGCACAAGGGCGACAGCTGGGAACACGGCCGCCGGCTGGAACTGTTTCCGACCCGCTATGCGCTCGACCCGGTCAGCATCGCCGAGCGTATCGGCGAAATCCTTGCCGAAGAAGGTCGCGCCACCGAGTCGGTGCAGGCCGGCCTTGCCCATATCGCCGAGGCCCGCCGCGCCGACAACGCCCCCGAGCTTGCCGCGCGGCTGCCCTATTACTGCTCGGGCTGTCCGCACAACACCTCGACGCGGCTGCCCGAAGGCCACCGCGCCTATGCCGGGATCGGTTGCCACTACATGGTGCAGTGGATGGACCGCAACACCGTGGGTTTCACCCACATGGGCGGCGAGGGCGCCAACTGGATCGGCGAGGCGCCGTTTTCTACCCGTCCGCATGTGTTCCAGAACCTCGGCGACGGCACCTACAACCATTCCGGAGTGCAGGCGATCCGCGCAGCGCTGGCTGCAGGGGTGAACATCACCTACAAGATCCTGTTCAACGACGCCGTCGCCATGACCGGCGGACAGAAGAACGAAGGCGGGCTGACCGCCGACCGCATCGCGCACGAGCTTGTCGCCATGGGCGTTCGGCATGTGGCGCTGGTCTACGACGACAAGGAACGCCCCGATTTCGCCGCCTATCCGCGTTCGGTCGAGCGTCACGAACGCGCCGCGCTGATGGCCGTGCAGGAACGCCTTGCCACCCTGCCGGGGGTTTCGGCGATCATCTACCTGCAGACCTGTGCCGCCGAAAAGCGGCGGCGGCGCAAGCGCGGCACCTTCCCCGACCCCGACCGGCGGGTGTTCATCAACACCGATGTCTGCGAGGGTTGCGGCGATTGCGGCATCCAGTCCAACTGCGTCTCGATCGTGCCGGTGGAAACCGAATTCGGCCGCAAGCGCGCCATCGACCAGTCGTCCTGCAACAAGGATTATTCGTGCCTGAAGGGCTTCTGCCCCAGCTTCGTGACCGTGGAGGGCGCGACGCCAAAGCAGGCCACCGCTACCGATCTGGACCTGCCCGCGCTGCCCGAACCGGCGCTGCCCGAAATTCGCGGCACCCATAACGTGGTCATCACCGGTGTCGGCGGGACCGGGGTGGTCACGGTGGGGGCGATCATGGCCATGGCCGCGTATCTCGATGGCAAGGGCGCAGGCATGATCGAGATGGCCGGGCTGGCGCAGAAGGGCGGCGCGGTGCACATCCACTGCCGCATCGCCAATCGACCCGAAGACATCAGCGCGATTCGCGTGGCCACCGGCGAGGCCGATTGCGTGATCGGCGGCGATCTGGTCGTGACAGCCGGCGCGCGCACGCTGGGGCTGATGCGGGCCGGGCGCACCGGTGCGGTGGTCAATACCCATGAGATCATCACCGGTGAGTTTACCAGAGACCGGGAATTCAGAATTCCTGCCAAGGCTTTGCGGCTTTCTCTTGAAGCAAGACTTCAGGAACGGCTGGGCCTTTTCGATGCTTCTGCTCTGTCCGGTGCGGCGATGGGCGATTCGATCTATTCCAACATGATGGTGTTCGGCGCGGCCTGGCAGCGCGGTTTCGTGCCGCTGTCGCATGACGCCATCATGCGGGCCATCGACCTCAACGGTGCCGCGCCCGAAGCCAACCGCCGCGCCTTCGAGATCGGGCGTTGGGCGGTTCTGCACCCCGAACCGGCCGAACGCCTCGTCGCGCCGGAACCTGCGGCCGTGCCGGTGACGCTGGAGAGCCGGATTGCCCGTCGTGCAGCGCATCTGCGCGCCTATCAGTCCGAACGGCTGGCCCGGCGTTACCGGCAGATGGTTGACCGGATCGACGATGAACGCCTGCGGGAAGCGGTCTCAAGAGGATATCACAAGCTGTTGTCCTACAAGGACGAATACGAAGTCGCCCGGTTGCATCTGGAAACCGAGAGGAAGGTTCGGGCCGAATTCGACGGCGATCTGCGCCTGACCTACCATCTGGCGCCGCCGCTGCTTTCGCGCCGCGGCAGCGATGGCCGGCCGGTCAAGCGTGCCTTCGGGCCGTGGATGCGCCGGGTGTTCGGGGTGCTTGCCGCGCTGCGCTTTCTGCGCGGCACGCCGCTTGACCCCTTCGGCTACACCGCCGAACGGCGGATGGAACGGGCGCTGATCCGCCAGTACGAGGCCGACATGGCAGCGCTCGGGCCGCTGCTGCGGGCCGAGATCATGGACGCCGCAGTGGCGCTTGCCGAACTGCCGCTGGCGATCCGCGGCTTCGGCCCGGTCAAGGCGCAGGCGGAACTCGAGGCCGCGAAACGCCGCGAAGAGCTTTGGGCCGTCATCCGCGCCGGTGACAGCCCCGCCGCGCAGGCGGCCGAGTGAGGATCGGCGCTGGATTCCGCCGCCCGGCTTCCATATCTGGCAATCATGCGGCTGCGGAGGACGGGCGATGGCAGTGGGTGTTTTCGATTCGGGGCTAGGCGGGCTGACCGTGCTCGAGGCGCTGCTGCGCCGCCTGCCCGAGGTGCCGTTCGTCTATTGCGGCGACAATGCCCATACCCCCTACGGCACCCGCGAGCCCGATGATATCTACGCGCTGACCTGCGCCGGGGTCGAGCGGCTGTGGGCCGAAGGCTGCGATCTGGTCATCCTGGCCTGCAACACCGCCTCGGCGG
>SKWP01000330.1 GCA_007128865.1 Paracoccaceae bacterium | reverse complement strand
TTGCCACGCTTGACGGCGCCGCGCGCGCCTTTCAGCGGTCATGGGATCCGGCAACGGGCAACCGCGCCTGGGTGGTGCTGGCCGAAGGGCCCGAGGCCGGGGTTGACGCAGCCGTTGCCAGACAGCGCCGCATCGACCCCGACCTGTGGGTGATCGAGGTCGAGGACCGCGCCGGCCGCCATCTGCTGGACGAGGACGGGCTGGATGCCTGAACCCCCGCTGCCTGCCCGCTTCGGGGGGTGACCGACCCGCACGGGCAGCCGGAGGTGTCGCGGGTGGATAGTCTGGCCGGGTATCTGGCGCCGTTTGCGCAGCTTGCCCTGCTTCTGGCTCTGGCGGTCACCACGACAGAGGTTCAGAGATGGATCGACAGCCTGGATCGGCGCGGCGAGCTAGGCGCGTTTGTTTCGGTTCTTCGTGCAACAAGCCTCGTTGCCATGGTTGTCAGCCTTTCTGCCCTTGTCGCATGGGCCATCATCCTGTCATGGGTGGTGGCGTTGACAGGCTTTCTCTTGAGGCTTGCGGCCATTCATGCCTACACTGTCGCCAGCCGCAGCCTGTTCGCCAGGCTCGGCCCCGCCCCCTCCCTTCCGGGAATAGCCGGTTTCTGGCTGACCTGGACGCTGACGTTCCTGTTGGCGCTTTCGATCCTGCAATCCCTTCCCTGAGGCTCCGAAATGTCACCCCTGAAAATCCAGCAAGGTTCGTCCAAGCATTCCGCCTATGATCTGCGCGACCCCTTCGCTGAAACCCTCGAACGCCACACGCTTGCGGTGCTGGTGGATAACGAGCCCGGTGTACTGGCGCGGGTGATCGGGCTGTTTTCGGGGCGCGGCTACAATATCGAGAGCCTGACCGTGGCCGAGACCGACCACACCGGGCACCTTTCGCGCATCACCATCGTCACCACCGGAACCCCGCAGGTGATCGAACAGATCAAGGCCCAGCTCGGCCGCATGGTGCCGGTGCATGATGTCCATGACCTGACCACCGAGGGCGCGGCCGTGGAGCGCGAACTGGCGCTGCTCAAGGTCGCGGGCAAGGGCGAGGCCCGCATCGAGGCGCTGCGGCTGGCCGAGATCTTTCGTGCCAATGTGGTCGACTCGACGCTGGCAAGCTTCGTGTTCGAGATCACCGGCACCCCGGAAAAGATCGATGCCTTCGCCGAGCTGATGCGTCCTCTGGGGTTGGTGGAGGTTGCGCGGACCGGCGTTGCGGCCCTGTCCCGCGGCGCCAGCTGAAGCGCCTTTTGCGATTGCATTGGCGCGGCCGGCTGCACGGTTTCCGTTCGGGGTCATCGGCCGCGGCAATGCCCGCCGCGCCATCCCTCTGCCCGGGGGCCTGCCGGAGCGTTCGAGCCTGTGTGGCATGAACACGCCGGGGCAGGGCCTCAGGCGTCGCCGGTGCAGTCCAGCACGATCTTGCCGATGTGGCTTGAGGATTCCATCAGCGCATGTGCTGCGGCAGCTTCGGCCAGCGGAAAGCGGGCGTGCAGCACCGGCGCCACCCGGCCCGTGGCCAGCATTGGCCAGACATTCGCTTCCAGTTCCGCCACCAGATCGGCCTTGGCGGCGTCGGACTGCGCCCGCAAGGTCGAGCCGGTGATCGTCAGCCGCCGCAGCATGAGCTGGGCAAAGTTCACCTCGACCCGCGGACCGGCCAGAAAGGCGATCTGCACCAGCCGGCCGTCATCGGCCAGCGCGCGCAGGTTTCGCGGCATGTAATCGCCGCCGACCATGTCGAGGATCAGGTCGGCGCCGCCTTCGGCGCGAAGCACCTTCACGAAATCTTCCGTGCGGTAGTTGATGGCCCGCTCCGCACCAAGCCGGGTACAGGCGGCGCATTTCTCGTCACTGCCGGCGGTGGCAAAGACCCGCGTGCCCAGCACCGCAGCCAGCTGGATCGCCGTGGTACCGATGCCGGAAGACCCGCCATGCACAAGAAACCGTTCCCCGGCCCTGAGCCCGCCGCGCTGAAAGACATTGCCCCAGACGGTCAGGAAGGTTTCCGGCACGCCGGCCGCGGCATCGAGCGCCATGCCCTTCGGCACCGGCAGCGCATGCGCGGCGGGCGTGGCGGTGAATTCGGCATAGCCGCCGCCCGGCAGCAGCGCGCAGACCGCATCGCCCTCGCGCCAGCGGGTGACACCGGGGCCGACCGCGGCGACATGGCCGGCGCTTTCAAGCCCGGGCAGGTCGTTGGCGCCGGGCGGCGGGGCATAGCTGCCGGCCCGCTGCAGCGCGTCGGGGCGGTTCACACCGGCAAAGGCGTTGCGAATCACGATCTCGCCATGGCCGGGGCGGGGCACGGGGCGTTGCGTTTCCTTCAGCACTTCCGGCCCGCCGGGTGCGGTAATCTCGACAGCGCGCATGGTTGCGGGCAGGGTCATGGGCGAATCTCCTCAGTGGCCAAGGGCATAATCCCAGTACAGCGACCGCGCCCGCGCCGCCACCGGACCGGGCGGCAGGATGCGGTCCTCGAACCGGGCGACGGGCATGACCTTGGCGATGTTGCCGGTGACAAAGATTTCCTCGGCACCATGGAAATCCTCGACAGTCAGGCTTTGCTCGCGCACCTCAACGCCATCGGCGCGCAGCAGCGCGATGACCCGCTGGCGGGTGATGCCGTTCAGGAACATGCCGTTGGGCACCGGCGTCAGGACAACCCCGTCGCGGACCATGAACACATTGGTCGAGGCGGTTTCGGCAACATGGCCGTTCACGTCCAGCGACAGTGCATTGGAAAAGCCGCGCGCGCGGGCCTCGGCCATGATCCGGCCGTTGTTGGCATAAAGCGATCCGGCCTTGGCCTCGGTCAGGGCCATGTCGGGGCGCGGCCGGCAGAACGGCGACACGGTCAGCGAAAAGGCGCCGGGTCCGGGCATCGGCAGGGTTTCGATGCACAGCGCGAATTCGGTGCTTTCGGGCACGAAATCGATGATCCCCGGCGCGCTGTCGCGGGCCCACATGATGCCCCGCAGATAAAGCGCGGCATCGGGGGAGAACAGTTTGCAGCCTTCCTCGATCAGCCCCTGCATGGTGTCGGCATCCACCGGCGGGCGCAGCCCCATAACCTCGGCCGAACGCACCAGCCGGGCGCAGTGCAGGTCAAGGTCCGGCCGGCTGCCCTCGAACTGCCGGGCGCCGTCGAACACCTGGCTTCCCAGCCATGAAACATGGTCGGCGGCGCGAATCACCATCGCGTCTTCCCGGTGCCAGCGTCCCTGAAACCAGGTTGCGATCTCGCGTCCCAAGGCCATTTCGAACCCCTTGTCTGTTGCGGCGCCGGTTTCAGGCATGCCCGGCCGGGGCTGCCGGGTCAAGCCGGGGCGGTCAGTCCCGCAACAGCCGCGCGATGGCCTGGCCAAGCGTCAGGTCGCGGTCGAACCGGCCGGTTTCCAGAAACATGACAACCTGGGCAATGACGAGCACGTTGAGCATCATGAAGGTGTGGTTGACCGGCAGGACGATGTGATCGCTCATGCCCTCGATCATGGTGCTGGTCACCGAAACCTTGCCGTCGTCGGGGCCTTCGATCAGCGCCGAATAGATCGGGTTGAGCGAAAAGCTGCCCGCGATGATGCCAAGCTCGTAATCCGGCAACGGCAGGACATTGGGCGCCGAGCCCTCGTCGGTGCCCAGCTCCATCCCGGCCGGGCCGTTGATCCAGGCAAACGGTTCCCACTGGCCAAAGACATCCACCAGTTCCGAACCCTGATTGGGCGGCGCCAGCATCACCACGCGCCCCAGGGTTTCGGGCCGGTCGGTGGCCAGCCAGGCACGCAGCAGGATACCGCCCATGGAATGGGTGACAAAATGCACCGCACGGGCATCGGCCGGGCATTCGTCAACCGCCGTACCGACATTGCCGACAAGCTCGGCAATGCTGGCATCGGTCGACGGATAGCCGCGGTTGACCACCTGAAAGCCTCGTGCGGCAAGCGTTTCCTCGACCGCCAGAAGCGAGATTTCGCTGCGTGCCAGGCCATGCAGCAGCACCACGCAGGCCGAACCGGCGGCCGGAACCGGCAAGGACAGCAACAGGGCGGCAAGCAGCAGGCGCATGAGATGCATATAGGGGCTTGTCATACCGGCGCGAAGCCCTCGCATGCCCGATGGACATTGCCCGCATCGCGGGCGATGCTGCGCGCATGCTGCGACCGGTGCTTCGTATGGCCGTGCGGGCGGTGATTGTCTGGCAGGGGCGCCTGCTGGTGGTCAATGCCTACCCCGGCGGGAAAAGTGACCTGTGGTGCGCCCCCGGCGGCGGGGTCGAGCGCGGCACCTCGTTGCCCGAAAACCTGATCCGCGAGGTTCACGAGGAAACCGGCCTGCGCATTGCCGTTGGCGCGCCCTGCCTTGTCAACGAATTCCACGATCCGGGCAGCGGTTTCCATCAGGTCGACGTGTATTTCCGCGCCACGCTGGCCGATGCCGTATTGCCCGGCGGCTGGGTGGACCCCGCCGGCGTGGTGACCCAACGGCGCTTCGTGACCGAGCCGGAACTGCGCGGCCTGCGCTACAAGCCCGACAGCCTGCCGGATGTGGCCTTCGGGCACGGCGGAATCCTGTACGATCCGCTGGAGCCGCTGGTGCGTTGATGCACCGGCCGGCGGATCGGTTCGCAATCCCGTCCGCCACCGTCTGCCTGTGCGTCGGCGCGGCGCGTTCAGGCGGGTCTTGCCGGCGATGCCGCCGCCGCTGCTTCGACGCCCGCCTGCCACAGGCGCAGAACCTCGGTCACCGCGCCCAATGCGACCGCCTGCGGGTGCTTGCCCAGCGCCGGATCGCCAATCGGGCAGCGGATACGCCCGATCTGTCCGGGCGGGTGGCCCAGCCCCCGCAGCCGCGCGGTGAAGCGGGCGCGCTTGGTCCGCGACCCGATCAGCCCCAGCCCGCCAAAGCCGTGGCCCAGCAGCCGGTGGCAGAGGTCGAGGTCGATGGCATGGGAATAGGTCATCACCAGATGCTGCGCCGTGGCGGGCGCAAGGGGCACCAGAACACCCGGTTCCGCGGCCACCAGCCGCCCCACGCCTGATGGCAGGGCGTCGGGAAACCGGTCTGCCGCCGTATCGACCCAGGTGACGGCCAGATCGGGCAGCGGTGCTGCCACCGCCACCACCGCCCGGCCGACATGCCCGGCGCCCCACACCCACAGCGCATGGCGCGGCCGGGCCAGCGGCTCCAGCAGCCAGCCGCCGGCCAGCAGCA
>SKWP01000230.1 GCA_007128865.1 Paracoccaceae bacterium | reverse complement strand
GGCGCAAGCGCCCGCGGTGGCGGTCCTGCAGGCCACGGCCGACACGCCGGCAGCACCGGCGCGGCCAACCGAGCTTGCAGCGGCAACCGGCCCCGAGGCGGTTGTGGACGCCACCGCCGAGGGCGAAACGCCGCTGAGGGTGGCCGGGCTTGCCGCGACGTCGCCGTCCCCGCCCGACGACCGCAGCGACGCGGTCGAAGCAGAACTGGCAGCGGGCATACCGCCGATGCTCCGCCCGGTGGACGAAATCCCCACCGACATCGTGCTGACCTCGGCTTCCGCGACGGTGGCTGCGGCCGATACCGGGCCGGCAGCCGGATCGGGCGAAAACGCCACCCCTGCAACCGAGGTTGTCCGGCGCACCGTTTCAACCTCCGACCCGCGCGTCTGGGGGGTGCATGTGGGCCGCTACGGATCGCGGTTTGACGCCGAAAGGGCGCTGATCCAGACCGCTCTGGTCGAGATTTCGGCGCTTGATGGCGCGCTGCGCCGGGTGCAGCCGCGCAGTGGCGGTTTCGAGGCCCATTTCGTCGGCCTGACCCGCGAACAGGCCGATCTTGCCTGCCGCCGTCTGCAGGCGCGCGACCGGATGTGCTTTACGCTGGCGCCCTGATCAGCGTTCGAACCGCACGCCGATCGAGGCTTCTCCGGTGATCGTGGTGCCTGTCGCGGCAGGGGCCCGCGGCGGCCCTTCGACGCCGCAGCTGGACAGCATCATCAGCACGCCCTTGATCAGCACCAGGATGCCGATCAGCACCAGCAGGCGCTTCATCCCAGATGCTCCTTCCAGCGCTGCACCTGCTGGCGCACCCGTTCGGGTGCCGTGCCGCCGAAACTGGTGCGGCTGGCAACCGAATTATGCACGCCCAGTACCGCAAGAACATCTGCGCTGATTGCCGGATGCACCGCCTGCATGTCGGCCAGCGGCAGGTCGGGCAGGTCGCAGCCCCTGTCTTCTGCCAGCCTGACCAGGGCACCGGTCACATGATGGGCCTCGCGGAAGGGCAGGCCGGCGGCGCGCACCAGCCAGTCGGCAAGATCGGTGGCGGTGGAAAACCCCACCGCCGCCGCGGCCTCGAGCGCGGGCGCATTGGCGGTCAGGTCGCGCAGCATCCCTTCCATCGCGGCAAGACACAAATGCAGCGTGTCGGCGGCATCGAAAACCTGTTCCTTGTCTTCCTGCATGTCCTTGGAATAGGCGAGCGGAAGCCCCTTCATCACCGTGAACAGCGCCACCGTTGCGCCAAGGATGCGTCCGATCTTGGCGCGCAGCAGTTCGGCCGCATCGGGGTTCTTCTTTTGCGGCATGATCGACGAGCCGGTTGAAAACCGGTCCGACAGGTTGACGAATCGGAACTGTGCCGATGACCAGATCACGATCTCTTCGGCAAGCCGGCTCAGGTGCATGGCGCAGATCGAGGCCGCGGCCAGAAACTCCAGCGCAAAGTCGCGGTCGCTGACGGCATCGAGCGAATTGGCCATCGGACGGTCGAAACCCAGCAGGCTGGCGGTCATCTCGCGGTCGATGGGAAAGGATGTGCCGGCCAGCGCCGCGGCACCCAGCGGGCATTCGTTCATCCGGGCCCGCGCATCGGCAAACCGCCCGGCGTCGCGGGCCAGCATCTCGACATAGGCCAGCATGTGATGGCCCCAGGTCACCGGCTGGGCGGTTTGCAGATGGGTAAAGCCCGGCATCACCCAGTCTGCGCCGGTCTCGGCCTGGGCCACCAGCGCACGCTGGACGGCGGCAATGCCGGCCAGCGCACCGTCGATCTGGTCGCGTACCCAGAGCCGGAAATCGGTGGCCACCTGATCGTTGCGGGACCGGGCGGTATGCAGCCGCCCGGCCGGTTCGCCCACCAGCTCTTTCAGGCGGGCCTCGACGTTCATGTGGATGTCTTCGAGCGCGGTGGAAAATGCGAATTCCCCGGCATCGATTTCTGACATCACCGTGAGCAGACCTTCCCGGATCGCTGCGGCATCGCTATCGCTGATGATGCCGGCCGAGGCCAGCATGAGCGCATGGGCCCGCGACCCTTCGATGTCCTGCGCCGCAAGCCTGCGGTCGAAACCGATGGAGGCGTTGATCGCCTCCATGATCGCGTCCGGACCGGCGGCGAAACGGCCGCCCCACATGGTGTTGGAGGATGATCCTGTCATGAGCCTGTTCCCGGCAGCCCTGCTGCGCCCGATGCGGGCGGTTTTTCTCTACACGGCCGTGGCACTGGGTGCAAACCTTGCTGCGGCACCGGCTGCCGCATTCGACCGCGCCGCCATCGAGGCCCTGCGCGAGGGCGACATGCGCAAGCTTGCCTTTCATGCCGAACCGCGCGAGGTTCCGCTTTCGCAGGTGATGCGCGATGCATCCGACGCCGAACACAGCCTTTCCGACTGGCAGGGCAAATGGGTTGTCCTGAACTTCTGGGCCACCTGGTGCGCGCCCTGCCGCCACGAGATGCCCGCGCTTGACCGGCTGGAAGCCGAGTTCGGCGGCGATGCCTTTGCTGTCCTGCCATTGGCAACAGGGCGCAATCCGGTTCCGGCGATCGAGCGGTTCTATGAGGAAACCGATCTGGCGCACCTGCCGATCCTGCGCGACCCGACACAGGCGCTTTCGCGTCAGATGGGTGTGCTCGGCCTGCCGGTGACGGTGATTCTGGACCCCGAGGGCCGCGAGGTCGCGCGCCTGACCGGCGATGCCGAATGGGACAGCGATTCGGCCCGTGCGATTGTCGCCGCGCTGCTGGCGGGGGGCTGAGGCGCCAGCCACGGTCATGGCCGGAAACACCGTGTTAACCCGGTGATGCCACCCTCTGCCCGGGTCTTGCAGGGGATGGTGCGCGATGGATCGGCAGGGGCGGCCAATGCCGGAACCGGGGCTTGAAAGCCCGCTGCACGCGGCGCTGGCCACCGGGCAGGATGCGGTGCTTTCGATGGTCGAAGCTGCCATTGCCGCCGGGCGTCTGACCCTTGCATTCCAGCCCGTTGTGCGCGCCGGCGCCGGGCATCAGGTCGCCTTTCAGGAGGCGTTGCTGCGCATACTGGACCCGTCAGGCCGCACCATTCCGGCAGCGGAATTCATCGATGCCGCCGAAAGCCGCGACACGGGCCGCCGGCTCGACTGCATCGCGCTGCAATCCGGGCTGGATACCCTGCGGCGCTGGCCGGGGCTGCGGCTGTCGGTCAACATGTCGGCCCGGTCCATCGGCTATGCGCCCTGGACGGCGACGCTGGACCGCGCCCTTGCCGCCGATCCCACGCTGGCCGAGCGGCTGATTTTCGAGATTACCGAAAGTTCGGCCATATCCATGCCGGATGTGGTGCTGGCCTTCATGGCCGGCATGCGCAATCGCGGTGTTTCCTTCGCTCTGGATGACTTCGGCGCCGGCTTTACCGCATTCCGTCATCTGCGCGATTTCTGCTTCGATATCGTCAAGATCGATGGCCAGTTCGTCCGCGGGATCGACACCAACCCCGACAATGAGGTGCTGGTCGCCGCGCTGGTTTCGGTGGCACGGCATTTCGACATGTTCACCGTTGCCGAACGGGTCGAAACCCCGGCCGAAGCGGCCGTGCTTGCGGCGCTCGGGGTCGACTGCCTGCAGGGATACCTGTTCGGCATGCCGGCGGCCGAACCCTTTGCGGCTGCCGACACCGCACGCATCAGCGCCTGAACGCGGCGCCTTCGCAGGCCGGCCGCAGCACCGGACCATGCCACCGCGGCGGCGTCTTGCCGCGCTGCAGCATTGCAGCCCCGCGTTCTGGGTAATTGCAACGGGAGGCCATGCCGCGTATGCAGCATAGCGATGCCTTCGGCATGCCGAGGGAGCCCGAACCCTAACGGAAAGGACCAGCCCCATGACCAATGTCGTCATCGTATCGGCCGCCCGCACTGCCGTGGGAAGCTTCAACGGCAGCTTTGCCAACACGCCCGCCCATGATCTTGGCGCCGCCGTGCTGCGCGCGCTGGTCGAGCGGGCCGGAATCGACGCAGCCGAGGTTTCCGAAACCATCCTCGGGCAGGTTCTGGCCGCCGGGCAGGGGCAGAACCCGGCGCGGCAGGCCCATATCAACGCCGGCCTGCCGGTCGAATCCGCGGCCTGGGGGATCAACCAGGTCTGTGGCTCGGGCCTGCGCGCGGTAGCCATCGGCGCCCAGCACATCCAGCTTGGCGATGCCGCCATCGTCGCGGCCGGCGGGCAGGAAAACATGAGCCTTTCGGCCCATGTCGCGCATCTTCGGGCCGGTCACAAGATGGGCGATGTCAAGTTCATCGACAGCATGATCAAGGACGGTCTGTGGGATGCCTTCAACGGTTACCACATGGGCCAGACCGCCGAAAACGTTGCCGAAAAATGGCAGATCAGCCGCGAACAGCAGGATGAATTCGCCGTCGCCAGCCAGAACAAGGCCGAGGCGGCGCAGAAGGCCGGCCGGTTTGCCGACGAGATCACGCCCTTTACCGTCAAGACCCGCAAGGGCGACACCGTCGTGGACCAGGACGAATACATCCGCCACGGCGCCAGCATCGAGAACATGCAGAAACTGCGCCCGGCCTTCGCGCGGGACGGTTCGGTGACCGCAGGCAATGCCAGCGGCATCAACGACGGTGCCGCGGGTGTGCTGCTGATGGCCGCCGACGAGGCCGAGCGCCGCGGCCTGACCCCGCTGGCGCGCATCGCCGCATGGGCGACGGCCGGGCTGGACCCGGCAATCATGGGCGTCGGCCCGGTCGGCGCCAGCCGAAAGGCACTGCAGAAGGCGGGCTGGAAGGCCGAGGATCTGGACCTGATCGAGGCGAACGAGGCTTTTGCCGCCCAGGCCTGTGCCGTCAACAAGGACATGGGCTGGGATCTGGCCAAGGTGAATGTCAACGGCGGCGCCATCGCCATCGGCCACCCCATCGGCGCGTCGGGGGCGCGGGTGCTGAACACGCTGCTGTTCGAGATGCGCCGCCGCGACGCAAAAAAGGGTCTTGCCACCCTGTGCATCGGCGGCGGCATGGGCGTTGCCATGTGTCTGGAACGCTGATTGCGAAGCGTCGCCTGGGCTCTGCGCGGCGCAACATTGTTGCGCTGCTGCGATGCATTGGCTAACAGTATTTCCGGACTTCAATCTCAGGAGGAAGCATGGGACGGGTAGCACTTGTAACCGGCGGCTCGCGCGGGATCGGCGCGGCGATTTCGGTTGCGCTCAAGGAGGCCGGTTACACG
>SKWP01000269.1 GCA_007128865.1 Paracoccaceae bacterium | reverse complement strand
CATCATGGGCGGCGAACTGTGCCGCAAGGCCATGATGGGCGCGGTCTGACTTGGCGGCCACCAGCACACCCGAGGTATCCTTGTCCAGCCGGTGCACGATGCCCGGCCGCAACGCACCGCCAACGCCGGCCAGACCGGTGCCGCAGTGATGCAAAAGCGCGTTGACAAGCGTCCCCTCGGGCGATCCGGGGGCGGGGTGCACCACCATGCCGGCGGGTTTGTCGATGACGATCAGATCCTCGTCCTCATGCAGGATCCGCAGCGGGATCGGCTGCGGCTGCATGTGCGAAGGCTCGGGCGGCGGCAGGGTGATTTCAAGCACGGTGCCGGCCGTCACCCTTGCGCGCGGATCGTCAAGCACCGCGCCGTCGCGGCGCACCGCGCCCTCGGCGATCAGCCGTGCCAGCCGCGACCGCGACAGTGCCGCGGCCTCTGGCACGTCGCGCGCCAGCGCCTTATCAAGGCGGGGCGGCGGATCGGCCGCGATGGTGACCCGCAGCGGCTCTGGAAAGGCGGAGGACATGCAAGACGCTCCGGTACCCGGCGGCCAGCGGCCCCCTGAACTGCGGTTTCTCAAGGCGCTGGTCACCGCGCTGACAACGGTGATGGTGCTGGGGCTTGTAACCATCGTCGGGCTGCTTGTCATCCGCCTGCAACCGCCTCAGCCGCCGCCGCCCCTGCCCGACAGCGTGACCCTGCCCGACGGCAGCCGTGCCAGCGCCTTTACCCAGGGCCGCGACTGGTTCGCGGTGGTCACCGATGACGACGAGATCCTGATCTTCGACCGCCCCGAAGGCACCCTGCGGCAGCGTATCGTGATCCTGCCGGCCGCCAACCCGCAGCAGCCGTGATGCATCGGATCAGGCCGGGCACGCGGGCCCTTGCGGCATGGTTGCCCGAACCCGCCGGGGCTCTGATGAACCTGCGGTGTCCCGCGATGGCGGTCAAACCGGCCATTCGGATACGACCGGCGGGACTTGCGGGCAGCTTGCGGGGCGGCGGTTACAGGTTGGGCAGATCGGGCAAGCGAACGGCGCCCGAGACGAGCCCCCTCAGGAATACGCAGCCGTCAGACCGGGATTCGAAATGCAGCCAGGCCTTTGCCGAATACCGCTCGGGAGCCATGAAAAGCAGAAACGCGTTGAATTCCGCCTCTGAATCCGGGGGCAACGCCCCGACTGCGTCAAGCGCCAGGTCTCGTTGCTCCGGATCGAGCACGGAATGCTGAACGACCCCGGCAATGTATTCATGCTCAAGCCGCCGTTCGGCCCCAAGCCCAAGCGCAAAGATCAAGGCATGTGCGGCCTCGTGCGAAGCAAGCGCCATGAATGCCGCCTCGACCGGAAGCGACAGAAAGGCGCTTCCGGTCGGTGCGGTGGCCACGCAAAGCCCGGGCCGGCCCAACCGGATCTCGGCCGCCTGCGCATCGAAAAGGCCATATGCCGCGCTGTCGCAGAACACCGGCAACTCATCGACCAACCGGACCCGCCCGGCCTGCTTCACATCCAGTCCACAACCTGCCAGGACGCCTGCCGCGGCCGCCACGCCCCGGCAGACCAGAAGCCGCTCTTCTGCGTCACCGCCGGTGGCGTACCACCCGTTTTCCGGACAGGCTGTCCATTCGTCGGCCGCCCCCGCCGCACCGGCCATGCAAGACAACACCAGCGCCAGAACCGGCCCGCGGCCGCCGGCAGAATTCCCGGTTTGGTGCATTGCTCCGCTCTGGGTCATCCCGCCGTCACCCTTTCGCCCGGACCAGAATCTGGTTGCCTTCTCCGCGCCGGGTCTCGAAACGGCCGCTGCGCGTGACCAGGTCGGACAGCTTGGCACTGCCAAAGCTGCGGGTGTCGAAATCGGGATTGGCGGCGATGATGTACTGGCCAAGCTGGCCCAGCGAATACCATTCATCCTCGCCGCCGATGGCGCGCATCGCGGCCTCGATCAACGGCACCGCCTTCTGTGCGGCCTGCTTGCCGGGCTTGCGTACCGCGCCGGCGCCGCGGCCGTCATCGCCCTGGCCGGTGCCTTCGATGTTTTCGACGAAGATGAACCGCTTGCAGGCCTTGCGGAAGGCTTCGGGCGTCTTTTCCTGTCCGATGCCATAGACGTCCAGGCCATGCTCGCGGATGCGGCTGGCGAGGCGGGTGAAATCGCTGTCCGACGACACCAGCACGAAGCCGTCGAAACGGCCGGAATGCAGCAGGTCCATCGCGTCGATGACCAGCGCGATGTCCGAGGCGTTCTTGCCCACGGTGTTGGCCGGCGAATGATGCGGAACCAGCGCCAGCGGCGCCAGACGGTCCGACCAGCCCTTCAGCGCCGGGCGCGAGAAATCGCCATAGATGCGCCGCACGCTGGCCTCGCCAAGGCTGGCGATCTCGTTGAAGATCGCCTCGGCCCATTGCGGGCTGGAATTGTCGGCGTCGATCAGGACGGCAAGAAGCGGGATACCGGCGCGGGCCATGGCGGCTGCCTTTCTGGCTGGGTCAGGGATTGCGGGGGCGGGGCCGCGATGACAGGCAAATGAAGGCGGGCGAAAAAGCCGCGCGGGCAAGGCCACCCGTGCCGCGCACAAGCGGCGATTTCCGGCGCGGTGCGCTCACGCTTCGGTCAGCGGGGTTGCAAGGCCGGCCGCCGGCGCCCACCTTGGCGCCATGAAGCTTGCCGCCACCCTGCTTGCCCTGACCCTTGCCAACGGAGGCGCCGCGGACATGCGCGACCTTTCGGGACTGAATCGCGCCGGCGACGATCCGTGCGGCGCGCTGGCCCTGCAGCATCTTGTCGGTGAACCGGTGCCGGATACCGAAGCGCTGGCGCAGATCGAGGGGCCGCAACGCATCCGGGTGATCCGCCCCGGCGACATGATCACCATGGATCATATCCCCGGCCGGCTGAACATCGAACTCGACAGCGCCGGCATCGTTGTCGGGCTGCGCTGCGGCTGAAAGCCCGCTCATCCCCGCAGGACCGATAACAGGCTATCGACGTCTGCATCCGCCGTGTTCCAGGAACACACCAGCCGCGCCGACAGCGCTTCGTCTTCCGCGCCCTCCAGCGACTGGTCGAACGGCCAGAGGTAATAGGCATACCCGGCATCGCGGGCCCGGCGGTGGGCGGCGCGGGGAAAGGCGGCAAAGACCATGTTCGCCTCGGCCGGGTGGACCAGCCGCGCGCCCTCGACATGCGCCAGCCCTGCCGCCAGCCGCGCCGCGGCCGCATTGGCCTGCCGGGCCAGCCGCAGCCACAGCCCGTCTTCCAGATACGCCAGCATCTGCGCGGACAGGTAGCGGTGCTTGGAAAACAGATGCCCGCCACGCTTGCGCCGCAGCTCGAATTCCCACGCCTTGCCCGGCCACCGGGCGGGGTCGAACAGCACCACGGCTTCCACCCCCAGCAGCCCGTTCTTGGTGCCGCCGAAGGACAGGATGTCGATGCCCGCCTTCCAGGTCATTTCGGCCGGGGTACAGCCGGCAGCCACCAGCGCATTGGCAAACCGCGCCCCGTCCATATGGCAGGGCAGGTCGTGGGCACGGGCAACGGCGGCAAGCCCGGCCACCTGCGCGGGCGTGTAGACGGCGCCGGCCTCGGTGGCGTTGGTCAGCGAAAGCATGCCCTTCTGGACATTATGCACCCCGACGTTGCCGGTTGCCGCGATGGCAGCTGCCAGCGCCGCGGGGCTCATCCGGGCATGATCGCCATCAACCAGCTTCAGCTTTGCACCGCCGGTAAAGAATTCCGGCGCGCCGCATTCATCGGCCTCAACATGGGCATCGCGATGGCAGAAGACCGCCCCCCAGGGCGGACAGAAGGTGGCGATGGACAACGCATTGGCCGCCGTGCCGGTCGCAACCAGGTAAACCGCGGCCTTTGGTGCCTCGAACAGATCGCGGATGCGCGCGGTGACCTGCTCCATCAGCGCGTCGGCGCCATAGGCGGCCGCGGCGCCTTGGTTGGCGCGCCCCAGCATCGCCAGCACCTCGGCCGGGACCGGCGCGGTATTGTCGGAGGCAAAGTTCATCACGGCTCCTCGTCGATGATGTGGTCTTCCCATTCCTCTTCGGGCACCGCGTATTCCGGCACCGTCCAGCCGCGCACCGACACCCCGGCGCGATGCACGCTTTCGGGATCGCCCGATATCAGCGGGTGCCAGTCTGCCAATGGCCTGCCTTCGTGCAGCAGCCGGTAGGCGCAGGTGCGCGGCAGCCAGTAGGCGATCTTGGGCAGCGCTTCGGGGCTCAACACCACGCATTCCGGCACCAGCTGCTTGCGGATCGCGTATTGCCCGCAGCGGCAGCTGTGGTCGTCCAGCAACCGGCAGGCGACGCGGGTAAAGGCGACCTCGCCGGTGTCGGGATCCTCGAGCTTGTTGAGGCAGCACTTGCCGCAGCCGTCGCACAGCGCCTCCCACTCGGCCGCGGTCATGCGGTCGAGCGGCACGCGTTCCCAGAACCGGGGGCGCAGCGACGGCGGGGCATCGTGTTTCATGGCGCGACCCTTGCACCGGCGGGCGCGGAAAGGAAAGAGGCACGCGCCGGATCAGCGCAGCCCGGTGACTTCGAGCATGCCGCGGTCGCGGGCCTCATAGTAATAGCCGCGCGCATACCACATCACCGCGCGGTCCATGTCGCCGTCGGCCACCAGCCAGGCCCCGCGCAGATAACGCACCGCATAGCGCAGGTTGGTGTCGGGATCGAGCAGGTCGCGCGGTTCGCCGCGAAAGCCCATGGTGCGGGCGGTCTGCGGGTGGATCTGCATCAGCCCCCAGTAGGGGCCGTTGCGGGCCGCAGGGTTGTAGCGGCTTTCGCGCATCACCACCCGGTGGACCAGTTCCAGCGGCACGCCTTCGCGGCGGGCATGGGTGGCCACGAGGCTTCGCAGCGCCGGCGTGCCATAGCGGTCGGGAATGTCGAAGCTGTCGCCGGCAAGGCGGCTGGCCCGGTCACCGCCGCTGCAGGCGGCAAGACCCGCCGCCAGAAGAATGGCCAGAACGGGACGCAGGATTGGCAATGATGGCATGGGCGGCCTCCGGACAGGTCGGCAGGATCAAGCCATGCCCAGGCAACACCGGCAAGCGGAAAATCCGGCGATCAGGCGCAGGCTCGGCAAGGAGCCGCCGAACCGCCCAGCCCTGCCCTGCCCTGCCACGCCGGCGCTGCCCTGTGGCCTCACCCGGCGGGCGGCGTATCCGGTGCGCGATCCACCATGCCCGCCACAT
>SKWP01000458.1 GCA_007128865.1 Paracoccaceae bacterium | reverse complement strand
GATTACGTCTTTCCCGATCTGGTGATCGACCACCACGGCTGGGCGACAACGGCGGTTTCGTCCTGGATCGATCTGGGCAATGTCCTTCCCAGTGCCATGCCCTTCACCGTCACCGGCCCCGGCAACCCGACGGCACAGGCAGTCAACGGTCAGCAGCAATCCAGCGGAAATATTCGCTGGGGCACGAATATCCGGGTCGATGTGCCGCTGGCCGGCGAAAGCCATACGGTGATCCTGGACATCGGCAACGGGTTCTGGCGGGCCAGCTTTACCGTGCACCGGCTGCATGACCCCAACGCCCTGCCCAACCCCGGAAATGCCGCCGCACAGGGCAACATTCCCGCCAATCCGGATTTCGTGATCCCTGCCACCACGATCCACCCGCATTACAGCGGCCACGTCTTTTCGCCCTGGCTGGGGGCCAATGACCTGCCCTTTGCCGTGCCCGCCGATTTCGAGATGACCGGCGACGGCAACCCCACGCTCCAGACCGCCAACGGCCATGCATCCTCGGGCCAGGTGCCAAGCTGGGGTACCCAGCTGCGCGCCGACCCGCCGCCCTGCGGCACCACCGGAACCTCGATCATCACCCTGTCCACGGGCGAGGTCGGCATCTGGGATATCATTCGCCCCGATTGCTGACCCCGGCAAACCCCGAAACACCAGCGCGCCCCGCCGCCATCAGGCCGCGGGGCGCCTGCGTCTTGCGCCCGGCGGCGTATGGCCACAGCATCGCGCCCGATTCGCGCCGGCCTGCGGCGCGTGCGGACGTGTTCAACGGACAGAAGGAAGGCAGCCATGACATCGCCGTTGCGGGCGTTCATCTTTCCGGGGCAGGGCGCCCAGACCATCGGCATGGGCCGGGCCCTGGCCGACACATGGCCCGAGGCGCGCGCGGTGTTCGAAGCCGTGGACGACGCGCTGGGCCAGCCGCTTTCGGCCCTGATCTGGGAAGGCGACGCGGCCGAGCTGACGCTGACCGCCAATGCCCAGCCGGCGCTGATGGCCACATCGCTGGCAGGGATGGCGGCGCTGGCCGCCGAAGGGGTGGCTGTCACCGATGCGGCCTTTGTTGCCGGGCATTCGCTGGGCGAATATTCGGCACTCGCCGCTGCCGGGGCGCTCAGCCTTGCCGATACCGCGCGGCTGTTGCGGCTGCGGGGCCAGGCGATGCAGGCGGCGGTGCCGGTGGGCGAAGGCGCCATGGCCGCGGTGCTTGGCCTCGACGTCGGCGCGGTCGAACGGCTGGCTGGCGATGCCGCCGCGGCGACCGGCGGCGTCTGCGAAGCCGCCAATGACAACGACCCGGCGCAGGTGGTGGTTTCGGGCAGTGCCGCGGCTGTCGCCCATGTGATCGAAAATGCCCGTGCCGCCGGGGCAAAGCGGGCGCTGGCGCTGCCGGTTTCGGCGCCGTTTCATTGCGCGCTGATGGAACCCGCCGCCCGCGCCATGGCCGAGGCGCTGGCATCGGTGCAGATCAAGGCGCCATCGGTGCCGGTGGTCGCCAATCTGCGCGCCGCCGCGGTGACCGACCCCGAGGAAATCCGCGCCCTGCTGGTTGCACAGGTCACCGGCCGGGTGCGCTGGCGCGAAAGCGTTGCCTGGATGGCCGGGCAGGGCGTCGGCGAATTCTGGGAGGTCGGCGCCGGCAAGGCGCTGTCGGGCATGGTACGCCGCATCGCCCCGCAAGCCGCAACCGTATCCATCGGCACGCCCGAGGATCTGCGCGCCGCATTGCCGGCGGGCTGACGGCCGAAACCGGACCCGGCACCCCACCCTTGCCCTGTGTCCATATCCCGCCGACCGTCCGCAAGGGCCGCCGTGCTGCCGCCGGGAACCTTTTTCCGTCAGGCGGCCAACACTAGCCTCCCGTGACCTCGGTCAACGCGCCGTCGATGGCATCGGCAATCTGGTCGATCTCGGCCTCGGTCACCACCAGCGCCGGGCTGAGGCAGAGCGTGTTGTTCAGCCCCGGTATCGAGCGGTTGGTCATCCCGATCTGGACACCGCGGGCCAGCGTGGCGCCGACGACGGCGGCCACCTGTGCCTCGGGCAGCGGCTCGCGGGTGTTGCGGTCGGCCACCAGCTCGGCGCCGCAGAACAGCCCCTTGCCGCGCACCTGCCCGATGGCCGGGTGGCGTTCGGCCAGCTCGTGCAGCCGTTCCATCAGCCGTGCACCCATGGCCCGGGTGTTTTCCAGAAGCTTTTCGTCCTCGATGATGCGCATGTTCTCGAGCGCCGCGGCCGGCCCTGCGGTGCAACCGCCATAGGTCGAGATATCGCGGAAATAGTTCAGCGGATCGCTGTCGTCCTTGAACATCTCGAACACGGCTTCGGTGGTCACGGTGCAGGATATCGCCGCATAGCCCGAGGCCACGCCCTTGGCCATGGTCACGATGTCGGGCTTCACGTCGTAATGATGATGCCCGAACCACGCCCCGGTGCGCCCGACGCCGCAGACGACCTCGTCGATGATCAGCAGGACATTGTGCTTGCGGCAGATTTCCTGCACCCGCTGCCAGTAGCCCTCGGGCGGGGTGATGACACCGCCGCCGGCGGTGACCGGTTCGAGGATGATGGCGCCGACGGTATCGGGGCCCTCGCGCAGGATGACCTCTTCGATGGCATCGGCGGCGCGGATGCCGTAATCGGGCACCGCGCCCCACTGGCTGCGGTATTCGAGGCAATGCGGAACCGAAACGAAGCCATCGGGGAAGGGGCCGTACTGGGCCTTGCGCTGTTCCTGCCCGCAGGAGGCCAGCGCGCCGATGGTGGTGCCGTGATAGTCACGCTCGCGGTAGAGGATCTTCCACTTGCGCCCGCCATGCACCCGGTGGGCGATCTGGCGGACCATCTTGTAGGCCTTTTCGTTGGCCTCGGACCCCGACGAGGAATAGAAGACGCGGCTCATCCCCGGCATTTTCGCAATCAGCCGTTCGGCAAACTGCGCCGCCGGCACGGTGCCCAGATAGCCACCGAAGAAATTCAGCCGCACAAGCTGGTCGCGCACCGCATCGGCGATGGTTTCGCGCCCGTAGCCGACGTTGACCGTCCAGACCCCGCCCGAAACCGCATCCAGCGTCTCGCGGCCGGTGGCATCCCACATGCGCAGGCCGCGGCCTTCGACGATGATGCGGGGATCGACCGTTTCGAACGGCTTGTGCTGGGTGATGTGGTGCCAGACATGGGCGCGGTCGGCGGCAACCACATCGCTGAGGTCGTTGGGCTGGAAGGGAGCGGTCATGGAACACCTCGGGACTGGCCCGGCGCTGCGGGCCGGGCTGGGATGCTGCGCACACTGCCCCAGCACACCTGCCCGTGATAGGGCCAGAGATA
This sequence comes from Paracoccaceae bacterium, assembly GCA_007128865.1. Lineage (GTDB taxonomy): Bacteria > Pseudomonadota > Alphaproteobacteria > Rhodobacterales > Rhodobacteraceae > Rhodobaculum. Next base: position 1,884 of record SKWP01000458.1, on the reverse strand, counting down.
GGGGTTTCCTGAGTCCAGAATCTGCTATGCTGGGGACGTAATGCCGACCGGAAGCGAGCGATGGCAATACCGATCGATGTTTTCAGGCTGGACCCGGCCAGGGGCGGCACCCTGCAGACCCAGATCCGCGGCATGGTTGCCGAGGCGATCCTTGCCGGCCATCTGCGCCCCGGCGAACGGATGCCGTCGTCGCGCAGGCTGGCCGCGCATCTCGGGGTCAGCCGGATCACCGTGACGCTGGCCTATGGCGAGCTGGTCGCCGAGGATTATCTGACCGCGCGCGGCCGTTCGGGATATTTCATTTCCGAAACCGCACCGCGGCCGCGGCCCCGGTTCACCCCGCACCGAACCGCCGCCGATGCCGAGCCCGCCGAACGGGTGGACTGGACACGCGCGCTTGGCGCCCGGCAGGGCAGGGGGCTTGGTATCCGCAAGCCGCTGAACTGGCGGGATTTCCGCTATCCCTTCGTCTACGGGCAGGCAGACCCGGCGCTGTTTGATCATGTCAACTGGCGCGCCTGCACGATGATGGCGCTGGGCCAGCGGCATTTTCACAGCCTGACCGACGACAGCTTCGAACGCGATGACGAGGGGCTGGTCGACTACATCGCCCGCCACACCCTGCCGCGGCGGGGTATCCTGGCCCGGCCCGAGGAAATCCTCATCACGCTGGGCGCACAGAACGCGCTGTGGCTGGCGGCGCAACTGCTGCTGAACCAGCGGCGCACCGCGGCGATCGAGGTGCCGGGCTATCCGGGGCTGCACGACATCCTCGGCCAGACCCGGTGCCGGGTGCAGGCGATGCCGGTGGGGGGCGACGGGCTGGAGCCCGGGCGGCTGCCAGAGGGCACCGACGTGCTGTTCTGCACCCCCAGCCACCATTGCCCCACCGGCGCGGCGATGCCGATGGCGGCGCGGCGGGCACTGCTGGCGCGGGCGGCGGCCGAGGATTTCCTGATCGTCGAGGATGACTACGAGTTTCACATCGACGAAACCGGCCGGCCGCTGCCGGCACTGAAATCGCTCGACGGCGCGGGGCGGGTTATCCATGTCGGCAGCTTTTCCAAGTCGCTGTTTCCGGGGCTTCGGCTGGGCTTCATGGTGGGGGCCGAGGCCTTCATCCGCGAGGCAAGGGCGCTGCGCGCCACGGTGCTGCGCCATCCGCCGGGGCTGACCCAGCGCGCCGCGGCCTATTACCTGTCGCTGGGCCATTACGACAGCCTGCTGCGGAGGATGGGGCGGGTCTATGCCGAACGGCGGCGCCTGATGCGGGCGGCGGTCGCCGAACACGGGCTGACGGTGGCCGGGCGCGAGGACGGCGGCGGCTCCAGCCTGTGGATGCGCGCGCCGGAGGGCACCGACTGCACCGCGCTGGCTGGCCTGCTGCGCCACCGCAGCGTGCTGATCGAACCCGGCCAGCCGTTCTTTGGCGATGGCGAGGACGCCCCGCGCCACTTCTACCGCATCGCCTTTTCCTCCATCGCCGCCGAACGCATCCCCGAAGGCATGCGGCGGCTGGCCGAGGCGATGGGGTAGGGGGGCGGGAATGAAGAGCCCGGAGCACGCGGCCTGCCCCATGCCTTCCTGCCCGGAATCAAGGCGCGCAGCGCCGCCGGGCCGCGCCCGACCGCCCCGCTCGGGCGGGCGCGGCCCTGTGTCGCGCCTTCGGGCAATCTCCGCTCTGCCCGGCATTGCGGCCCCCCAACGACCCCCACGCTATCACCCTCACCGAGTCCTTGTCAGCCTGATGAAGAAATCTCCCGCCTGCCTGTCCTGGCAATCGAGCCCGGGAAACCGTTCCGCACCACGCCCGCCACAGGTTCCGCCCGGGCGACCAGCCCGGGCCGCGCCCGACCCTTCGGGCGGGAGGGCGCATTGCAACGT
>SKWP01000195.1 GCA_007128865.1 Paracoccaceae bacterium | reverse complement strand
GGTCGATCGTGAATTTCGATGCCGGCGCCCGCACCCCGGCAGCGGGCATCTTCACCGCGCTGGCGATTGCCCTGGCGCTTCTGGTGCTGACGCCGCTGCTGTATCACCTGCCGCGTGCAACCCTGGCGGCAATCATCATCGTGGCGGTGGCGGGGCTGCTGGATTTCCGCGCCCTGCCGCGCACCTGGTGCTATTCGCGCTCGGACGGTGCGGCGATGGCGGCGACCATGGCGGTGACGCTTCTTGTCGGGGTCGAGCAGGGGCTGGCGGCCGGGGTGGCGTTGTCGCTGGCGCTGCATCTGTGGCGCACCTCGCGGCCGCATGTGGCGATCCTTGGCCAGGTTCCGGGGACCGAGCATTTCCGCAACCTGCGCCGCCACGATGTCACGACCGTGCCCGAAGTCCTTTCGGTGCGGGTGGATGAAAGCCTGTACTTTCCCAATGCCCGGTTCCTGGAAGACTACATCAACGCCCGCGTCGCCGAACGGCCGGAGCTGCGCCATGTGGTGCTGGACTGCACGGCCGTCAACGCCATCGATGCCTCGGCGCTGGAAAGCCTGGAGGCGATCAACGGCCGCCTGAGGGATGCGGGCATCACCCTGCATCTGTCCGAGGTCAAGGGCCCGGTGATGGATGCGCTGTCACGAAGCCACTTCCCGCAGGCGCTGTCGGGCAAGCTGTTCCTGACCCAGTACGAGGCGATGCTGGCGCTGGCACCCGAAATCACCCGCGCTACCCTTGAACGCCCGCGTCGGGAAACCGACCTCGCCCGTCTGGGCAAGACCGCCGCCGGGGGCTGACGCCGCCGGCCCCCGGCTCAGCCGCGCCGCTTCAGCGCCTGGTCGTAGGCCTCGGCGTAATAGGCCAGGAACACGTCGAGCATCCCGTTCTCGTAAGGGTGGGTCTTGGCATCCCAGCGCTCGACGAAGATTTCCCAGGCGCGAGCCTTGCGCGACGACATCAGGCTGGAGCCGGCCTTGGCCTCGATCACCTCGGGGGCGAGGTCTTCCAGCAGCCGCGCCAGGGCGGGCTGCAGCGCCGCATGAACCGCGTAGTGGTGCTGCTTGACATCGGCAAAGCCGGCCTGCACCGCGGTTGCCCCGCGCATGAAGCCGGGGCGCGGGCGGCCGAACATGGTTTCCAGCGCCTCTTCGGCAGACGGCAGGAACTTCAGCGGATTGTTGTCGCTGGCGCCGATCATGGTGCGCTGGCCTGACCGGACCGACTGCCTGGTTGCCGCGCGGGCGCGCAGCAGCGCGGCGAGGTCTTCGGCCACCACCCGCAGCAGCCGGCCGATATCTTCGGCGGTGCGCAGCGGGTCGCCGCCTTGTGCGAGCGTTCCGGCCGGAAGCCCCGCGCCGGCGCAGATCGCATCCAGCACCGCCCCGGCATCCCCCGCCTGCGGGGCCGCGGCAGCCGGCGCCGGTGCGGAATGGCCGGCATGGGCCGGTTGGAATGCCTCGGGCATCGGCATCCGGGGCGGCGCTTGCGGCACGGCAGGTTGCGGCGCGACGGGTTGCGAAGGCAGCGGCGATGCGCCGAAGGGCGATGCCGCATCGCCGCCCGGCCCGGCAGCGGGAAGGGCCGGGGAACCCGCACCCTGCGGCCCCGCCCCGAAGGGCGAAGCGGCAACGGCAGCCGGATCAGGCGCCATGCGCGGCATCTCGATGTGCTGATCGGCAAAATCGCCGCTGCGCCCGGGCGGACGCGGATCAAACCCCGGCACCGGCGCCGGAGCCGGGGCGGCGCCGATCGACCATATGTCACCGCCCGCCGGGGCGGCCCCGCCGAAACCGGCATCGCCATGCGGAGCCGGCGTTGCCGCGAAGGGATCATGCCGCGGCGGCATCGCCCCCTGCCCGCCGCCGGCCTCGACGACAATCCGGTAAGGGCCGACCTGAAGCCGGTCGCCGGGTTCCAGCCGATGGGGGCTTTTCATCCGGCTGGAGGCGCCGTTCAGATAGGTTCCGTTGGTGGACAGGTCATAAAGCCAGAAGGCGCCGCGCTCGTGGCGGATCTCCATATGGCGGCTGGAGATGAAGCGGTTCGGGTCAGGCAATGTCCAGCCCATGGAACTGTCGCGGCCGATTTCCAGCCCGGCTTCGGTGACCGTCGCGCTGAGCGGGCCACCGTCGGGCAGGCTGTCGTGGTTCTCGATCCTGAGCGTCAGGGCCATGCGCAGGGGCTCCGGTGCCGCAAAACGGCGTTTGTGACCGGAAACCTAAGGCCAGCCGCGCGCAGTGACAAGAAGCGTGCCGGCATCCCGGCACGGCGGGCCTTGGCCTTGTGCCAGGCCGGCCCGTCGGGAAGGTAGCACAGAGCGGGCGGCATCCCTGCGGTAACGCCGCCAGGCGGTGCGATTGCCCGGCGCCTTGCGGCAAGCCGGGCGTTGCCCGGCGCAAAGCCCCGAACCCGTATGCCGCGAATGGCGTCAGCTCTGCCGGGCAAGCACGCGCGCCATCTGCACGAAGCCCGCCAGAACCCGCGCACGGCTGGACTGATCCACCCGCGCCAGCACCGAAAGCACGCCGGCGTTGACGGCCCGCCCGGTCAGCACCCGCGACGGCGGCACCGCCGGGAGGCCCGGCGGCCCCAGAGACCCGCCCGACCAGGCCGCGCCCAGCGCGATCCAGACACCCGGCGTCTTGGCCGGGGCAGCCATCGCGGCGGTCTGCGCGGCGACGCGGTTTGCCTCCGATGGCTCGCCGACCCAACGCGCGGCATGGGCCAGCATGCTGCGGTCCGTATCGTCGATCTGGGCGTCGAGATGGCGCAGGCATTCATGCCCCCACCACACCGAATACCGCCGCGCCAGGGCATGCGCGGCAAGGGTTATCGCCTCTTCCGGCGTCGGCGAGCGCACCAGGCTGTCGAGAAAGTCGAGCGTGCCGATCTCGGGGTCGGGCAGGGCATCCATGTCTTCGGCGATCTCGGGATAGGCCGAAAACAGGTCCGCGGCTCTTTCGAAACGCAGCGTGCCCTGGGATTCGGCCGTCATGGCGCCCGCCCGCGGGGGTTGCCCGCCGCCAGAGGTCGTGCCTTCGCCTCGGTCGCGCATCGCGTCATCTCGCCTTCGCCGCCACTCTGCCGGTCCTGCACACCTGCCGCCGTCAGTTTATCATTACCATGCCGCCCTTGATCATCACCGTGGCCGAGCCGCCAAGATCGGTCATGGTGCCGCTGAGCTTGAGTTCACCCGTCGCCTTGATGGCAATCTGCAACGCCTTGATCGTCACGCCCTTGCTGTCCATCTCGATCGACGAGGCGCCGACGGTGAGCGTGATCTTCTGGCCCGCCTTGATATCGAGCGTCTGGCCGACCTGCACGGTGCTTTTCTTGCCGACACTGCGGTTCTCGTTCCCGCCCACCTCGGTGGTCAGGTTCTTTCCGACCGACAGCCTGTCGTGCTGGCCGATGGTCGCGCTCCGGTCGCGCCCGACGGTTACCTGCTGATCGCGGCCCACCGCGCGGCGTTCGTCGTTCAGGATCGTGGTTTCCATGTCGTACTGGGCATGCTGGCGGAACAGTTCCTTGCCATCGGTATCGTCAAAGACAAGCTCGTTGTAGCCGCCGCCGCCCGGGGTCGAGGATGACTTGATGCCGGTCTGGTTCTTGCTGCCCGGCAGGTCGAAGGGCGGCTTGTTTTCGCCGTTGTAGACGCAGCCGACAACCAGCGGGTTGTCGGGGTCGCCGTCGATGAACATCACGACAACCTCCATGCCGACCCGCGGGATGACAATGCCGCCCCAGCCGTTTCCGGCCCACATCTGCGCCACCCGGCAACGCATCGAATGGGCCTGTTCGCGGTCCCAGTGAAAGCGCACCAGGATGCGGCCATGTTCGTCGCAGTCGATCTCGCCCTCGCCGACAACCACGGCGGTCTGCGGCCCGCGGATGCGCGATGCCGGCGTCCTGACCTCGGGCACGAAGCTGTGGTCGATCCGCACGAATTCATAAGCGCCCTGATAGGGGTCGCCGCCCGGCGACCCGCCCGCACCGCTGGCATAGGTTTCGCCCTCATAGCTGTGGGTGCAGCGGATCGCGAGGAACTCCTTGTCATTGAGTTGCGCATCGGGATGCTTGCGCAGCTTGACCGTCATGCCGGCGCCGAGGGTCAGCACGTCGCCGCGCGCGGTGTGGCGCCGGTCGGCGGCCCGCTTCTGGGCCATGCGCAGCTGCGATACCTGCTTTCCGTCGCCGGGTTCATGGTAACCGCCCGGGAATTCGAAGGATTCGATGTCGCCAAAGGCGTGATCGGCGCCGCCCGCCTGCTGCGCGGCAAGCGCGGTCGTCGGTTTCTTGAAATCGTAATCCGTGACCGAAACCAGCCCCGCGGTGAGGACACGGTTGCTGGCCCAGTCGTTAAAGTGTTCGGCATCCCGGCGGTGCTGGCCCAGAACCTCGAGGTAGTCGCGGCTGCCCCCGACCACGGGCGGATAGGCATCGTTGCTGTCGCACAGCACCAGTTTGTGGGCGCCCTTCTCGTGCACGAAATGATAGTTGATCCCGAAACGCTCCATCATCCGCGATACGAAATCGAAATCGGATTCGCCGTATTGCACGGTGTATTCGAGCTTGCCGTAGCTGCCGGAAAGCATCGCGTCGTGGGAAAACCCGTAGTCCTGAAAGACCGCCGCAAGGATTTCGGGCGCGGTCTTGTCGTGAAAGATGCGCTGGTTGCGGCGCAGCGTCAGCAGCCACAGCCACGGCCGCAGGGTCAGCCGGTAGCCATGGGCGCCGTCCCGGTGCCCGATCCAGGATGCCGACACCAGCAGCCCGTCAAAGCACCGCGCCGGATGCGCCTTGTCCACGGTCTCGATTTCGATGGTGACGTTCTTGCCCAGCAATTCATCGAAATCGATATTCTCGCGGACCGACAGCGCCTCGACCTCGAAGGTGAATAGTTCGTTGACGGCCTCGGTGCCCGAAAACCGCCGAAGCGCCAGCACGTCCTTTCCCAGACCGCAATGCAGCTTGCCGAGGCGGCCTTCCTGGCCGAGGTCCTGGGAAACGGGCATGATCGACTCTCTGACAACGGTCGCGGTCCGCCTGCCCGGGAACCACCGCCCGGCCAGGCGGGAAAATTGCTTTGACCCAAGCTTGCACCCGCACAGGCCACACTGCAAGAAAAACCGCAACACCACCTGCAAGCCGGTCTGGTGCCATCCGCCCCGGACCGGCGTGTTCACGAAGGATCGCCGAAAGCAACATTCGCGCGCGCGGGGCT
>SKWP01000062.1 GCA_007128865.1 Paracoccaceae bacterium | reverse complement strand
CCGGCGCCCGCGGCGGTTCGGCCGCTCCGGCGGCCTGCCCGGTCATGCGGTTGATCAGCGAGTTGAGCGCGAAACGCCCGCCGCGGCCCTCGGCAGATTCTGCCGGTGCCGGTGCCGGTGCCGATGCCGGCGCGTGGCGTGGTGCCGCCTGGGCCGCGGGCATCCGGCCGACCGCCTCGCGCAGGCGCGCCATGGTCGCGGCCGAAGGCACACCGGGCTGTTGTGCCGCCTGCCGCGGGTCCGGCTGCGGTTCGGGCGCTTCGGCGGCCGGCGGGTTGTAGGCAGGCGGCGGCAGATCATCGAGATCGGCACTGTCGTCGAATGCGTCATGAAAGGCCCGGGCCGGCTGTTCGGCGGCGGGATGCTGATGCACTTCGGGTTCCTGTGCGAACAGGTCATGCGCCTGCCGTGCAGCCGGGGTAAAGGCCGGCTCGGGCTCGGGCTGGGCGACCTGCGGCTCCTCGATGGTGACCGAGCTGGTCAGCGGCTCGGCCATGCGCCGGCGGGGTACCGGGGTTTCGACAAGATTGGGCGTGGCATCGATGCCGGTGGCCACCACGGACACCCGCATCAGGCCTTCCATCGCGGGATCGAGGGTCGAACCGACGATGATGTTGGCATCGCCGTCCACCTTTTCGCGGATGATGTTCGCGGCTTCATCAAGCTCGAACAGGGTCAGATCATGCCCGCCGGTGATGTTGATCAGCACGCCCTTGGCGCCGTTCAGGCTGATCTCGTCGAGCAGCGGATTCGCGATCGCCTTTTCGGCGGCCTGGCGGGCGCGATCCTCACCATCAGCCTCGCCGGTGCCCATCATCGCCTTGCCCATCTCGTCCATCACCGCGCGCACATCGGCAAAGTCGAGGTTGATCAGGCCGGGGCGCACCATCAGGTCGGTGACGCCCTTGACGCCCTGGTAAAGCACATCGTCGGCCAGCGCGAAGGCTTCGGTAAAGGTTGTCTTTTCATTCGCCAGCCGGAACAGGTTCTGGTTGGGGATGATGATGAGCGTGTCGACCACCTTCTGCAGCGCCTCGACGCCGTCCTCGGCCTGGCGCATGCGCTTGGCGCCCTCGAACTGGAACGGCTTGGTGACCACACCCACGGTCAGCACCCCCAGTTCGCGGGCCGCCTGCGCGATGATCGGCGCCGCGCCGGTGCCGGTTCCGCCGCCCATGCCGGCGGTGATGAAGCACATGTGCGCGCCGGCCAGATGATCGACGATTTCCTCGATCGCCTCTTCGGCGGCCGCGGCGCCGACACCGGCCCGGGCTCCGGCGCCCAGCCCTTCGGTGACCTTGACACCCATCTGGATGCGGGCGCGGGCGCGGCTTTGCTGCAGCGCCTGGGCATCGGTGTTCGCGACCACGAACTCCACACCTTCGAGCTGCTTCTCGATCATGTTGTTGACAGCGTTACCCCCTGCCCCGCCGACCCCGAAGACAGTGATCCGCGGTGAGAGTTCTTCGCGTTCGGTCAAAGTCAGGTTGAGTGCCATGTTCTGTTTCCCGCCTGTAATCCGTTCTTTCATGTCGTCGGCAGCGCTGACCCCGAACGCCGGCGCCCCATTGCTGCAGCCGCCGTCCACCAGCCCCCGAATTCCGGACAATCCTAACGGGGATGCCCGGCGAGGTCATCAAAAAAACGCGAATTGGTCCCAAAATATGGGGTGCAATCCGCCGGCGTTCGGCGGTATCTTGCCGGTTTGTCACCATCTAGTGTTCACCAGTTGTCGCGGAACCAGCGCAGCGCCTTGCGCAGCGATCGCGCCGGATAGCGTTCGGCCGGCACCTCGAAGTCCCACCATTCGTCCTGTGGCCGTGCGGTGGCCAGGCACAGCCCGACCACCGAGGCAAAACCCGGCCCCGTCGCCGCCTGCGGCAGGCCCTGCACCCGCAGCGGCCGCCCCAGCCGCACCTGCGGGCCCAGGATGCGCGCGGCAAGCCCGTCCAGCCCCGGAATCTGGCTGCCGCCCCCGGTCAACACGATCTGCTGGCTCGGCAGATGCTCGAAGCCGGCGGCATCAAGCCTTGCGCGCACCTCCTCGAAGATCTCCTCGACCCGCGGGCGCATGATTCCGATCAGTTCGGCACGGCTGACGGTGCGGCGGTCCTTTTCCCAGTCGCCGCTGTCGCTGCCGATCTCGATCATTTCGCGGTCGTCCATCCCGGTAGCCACCACGCCGCCGTAGAAGGTCTTGATTCGTTCGGCAGTCGCCATCGGCACCTGCAGCCCCTTGGAAATATCGGCACTGACAAGATCGCCACCCATCCGCACGCTGTCGGCGTAGATCATGTGCTTCTTCATGAACACCGATATTCCGGTCGCACCGGCACCCAGATCGATGCAGGCCGCGCCCAGTTCCTGTTCGTCCTCGACCAGGCTGGCAACCCCGGCCACATAGGCCGACGAGGCGACCCCCGCGAGTTCCAGATCGCAGCGCCGCACGCAATGGACGATGTCCTGCACCGCCTGCAACTCGACGGTCAGCAGATGCATGTCGCAGGCCAGCCTGCTGCCGTTCTGGCCGCGCGGGTCCGAAAGCCCGCTGCGGTAGTCGAGCGCGAAATTCACCGGCTGGGCGTGCAGCACCTCGCGGCCGGCACCGAAATCGGGCACATCGCAGGCGGCCAGAACCCGGGCGATATCCTCTTCCGATACCACCGCGTTATGTACTTCGGTCTCGCCGGCCAGCCCGTAGGATCGCGGCTCGGCCCCCGAGAAACAGGCAATCACATGATCGACCCGGACCTGGGCCATCTTCTGCGCGGCCTGCAGCGCGGTGCGCACGGCGCGTTCGGTTTCCTGCATGGCGCAGATTTCCCCGAAGCGGACCCCGCGCGAGCGTGTGGTCGCCGCGCCGATCACCCGAAACCCCGATTGCCCGGCCATCGGGCCCACGCCCTCGGTCTCGACAACGCCGTCGGGCCGGTCGAATCGCAACACCAGACAGGCAACCTTGGCCGTGCCGATGTCGAGCACCGCAATCACGCCCCGCTGGATCGCCGCCCGCCGCATGGCACGCATGACGCGCTGGGTCTTGTAGGGATCGGTCATTGCCTTGCAGCTCCTCGTTCCAGCGCCCTTATGCGGCGCAGCTCGTCAATCGCTCCGGGGGTTACCCGCAATGTCGGGCGCCGGGCGTTGCGCATGTCGACCAGCGCAACATCCCGCTCCAGCAGATCCTGCGCGCGATCCAGCGCCAGAACCCTTTCCAGCGCCGCCACGGCGCCGGTTTCGGGCAGCAGGATCCGCTGGTCGCGGTCCAGCACCACATCCCAGCGCCGTTCGCCGATGCGCTCCAGACCGCGAAGCCGGTCGCCCAGCGGCGCGGCCGCCGCAAGCAGCGCGAGCGCTTCGGGCACCGCACGGTCGCCGCCCTCGCCGGCAATGATGCCCAGATCCGGGCGGGCCTGCCGGCGGGCCAGCATGGCCACCCGATGCCCTTGCGCATCCAGCAGTTCCAGCCCCGCGGGACTGCGCCACACGATTGCCGGAACCCGTTCCACCACCCGCACGTCCAGCACACCGCCGGCGGCAATGCGCAGATCGGCGCGCTCGACCGCATCGAAGGCTTCCATGCGCGCCCGCATGGCCTCCAGGTCGAGCCGGAAGGAACTGATCGGAAATGCCTCGGGGCCAACCGCCGCGAGCCCCGCGCGCACCGCAGCCGAGGCGCCCTCGATCCGGATGTCCGTGACCATGAACTCGGGGCGGTCCTCGATCGTCGTGCGCAGCTCGGCAAGGCCCGAGGCAAGCCCCGCGCGCCGATCCTCGTCGGCAAGGAAAAGCCCCGCGCCCAGCACCACCGCATAGGCCGGCACCCCGACGGTAAAGACAGCCCGGAACAGCGGCGTGAGCCAGAGACGATGCAGCCGGTAGGCAAGCCGGCTGGGCGCCGGATCGCGCGGCTGCCGGCCACGGCGCCGGTCACCGGCAAGGGTTTCGGGGCCGACGCTCAGCGCGCACATGCCGGCCGGCCATTGCGAAAACCCGAAGGCGTGCGCAAAGGCGCTGCCTTCACCCCGATCCTGCCCGAATCCGCCCCCGCACGGGTGGTTGCGGCCGCATCGCGGCCCTGGCCGGCGGGAACGCGCGCCAGAGGCCGCGCAATACCCGCTTCATCCGTCGTCCGGGGGGCTGCCCTGCTCGACATGCCCGCCACCTGCCTGAAGGCCGTTGACCGGCCCGCCATGATTTCACGTCCGTTATCCGGACGGTTTGTGCACTGCGGGTTCGCCGACCCGCATGATTTCCCATTCTAGCCGGATTCCGCTGTGTTGAAAAACCCTTTTTCGCACCTGCTCGCCCAGGGCTTCGAGATCGGCGGCGGTGGCGCTGCCGGTGTTGATCATGAAATTGGGATGCATCGGCGACATCTGCGCCCCGCCGATGCCGAAACCGCGCAGCCCGGCCGCATCGATCAGCTTCCACGCCTTCAGGTCATGGCGGTCGTCATCCCGTCCGGTGGAACTGAACCCGGCAGGGTTGCGAAAGGTCGATCCGGCCGAACGCTCGCGCGTGGGCTGCGAGGCATCGCGCCGGGCGAGCTGATCGCGCATGCGCGCCTCGATGGCGGCCGGATCACCCGCAGGCCCGGCCAGATCGGCCGACAGGATCACCATGCCCGGCGGCAGTTGCGAGGACCGGTAGCGCAGATCCAGCGCATCGGCGGGGATTTCATGCAGGCTGCCGTCGCGGGCCATGGCCCGGATCGAGACCAGATGATCGGCCATGTAGCTGCCGTAACAGCCGGCGTTCATGCGCACCGCACCACCGATGCAACCCGGAATGGTCCGCAGAAAGCCCAGATCCAGCCCGGCCGCCGCCGCCCGGCGTGCCACATGGGCATCCAGCGCCGCCGCCCCGGCGCGCAGGCGCAACCCCTGCACCGCAATGTCGTTGAACCCGCGCCCCAGCCTCACGACCACCGCCCGCAGCCCGCCATCGCGCACGATGAGGTTGGAGCCGACGCCGATGGGAAACACCGCCACGGCAGGGTCCAGCGCCGACAGGAAGGCGGCAAGATCGGCCTCGTCGGCAGGCTGGAACAGCCAGTCGGCCGGGCCGCCCACCCGCAACCAGGTCAGCCCGTCGAGCATGCGGCCGCGCATCAGGCTGCCGCGAACCGGGATTTCGGCAGGATCGGCTGTCATGTCGCCCCGGTTAGCCGCGGCGGGCACGGCTGTCCAGCCCGTGCACGCGCCCCGGCGCGCCGGGGTGGGTGGGTGG
>SKWP01000061.1 GCA_007128865.1 Paracoccaceae bacterium | reverse complement strand
GTGCCGGGCAAGGGCAAGGCCTTTGTCGATCTGATGAACGATGTGACGCTGGCCGATATCGCGCTGGCCGATCGCGAAGGCTATGGCGCGGTGGAACATGCCAAGCGCTACACCACTGCCGGAATGGCGCTTGATCAGGGCAAGACCGGCAATGTCAATGTCATCGGCATTCTGGCCGGGCTACAGGGCAAGGCGCCCGATCAGGTCGGCGTCACGACCTTCCGCGCCCCCTACACACCCGTCAGCTTTGGCAGCATTGCGGGCGGAAAGGCCGGACCGGCCGTCCTGCCCTTCCGTCATACGCCGCTGACAGATTGGCATATGGAACAGGGCGCGGTGATGTACGAGGCCGGCGCGCGCTGGCGGCGGCCCGGGTATTACCCGCGCGCGGGCGAAAGCTTCCAGCAGACCGTTGATCGCGAGGCGCGGGCCGTGCGCGAGGGTGTCGCCATCTATGACGGTGCGCCGCTGGGGGTTTATGCCATCGAGGGGCCCGATGCGTTGCGCCTGATCGAGCATGCCTGCACCGCGCGCTATGGCACGCTCGCGCCGGGGATGGGCCGCTATGGGCTGATGCTGACCGAGGACGGTCTGATCCTTGATGATGGCGTCACATTCCGGCTGGCTGAAGACCGGTTCCTGATGTCCTGCTCGACCGGCAACGCCGATGCCGTCGGGCTGCATCTGGAGAAGATCCTCCAGATCGACCGGCCGGACTGGCGCGTGCATGTGACCAATCTGACCCATCAATGGATGAATGCCACCATTTGCGGCCCCAAGGCCCGCGACGTGCTGGCGCGGCTGACCGGGATGGACCTGTCGACCGCGGCCTTTCCCTTCATGGGTTTGCGCGAGGGGCTGGTGGCGGGGTTGCCGGCGCGTGTGGCGCGGGTCAGCTTCACGGGTGAGTTGTCCTATGAAATCAATGTCCGCCCGCGCGATCTGCCGGCGCTCTGGGCAGCATTGCTGGAGGCCGGCGCGGCGGAGGGGATCATCCCCATCGGGTCCGAGGCCAATCATGTGCTGCGGGTGGAGAAGGGGTTTCTGTCACTAGGCCATGAGGCCGATGGCACGGTCGACCCCTATGATCTGGGCATGGGCTGGGCCATGGCGCGGAAGAAGGGCGATTTCATCGGCCTGCGTTCGGTGCTGCTGCGGCGTGCGTCGGGGCAGCCACGCCGCGAACTGGTCGGGCTGCTGCCCGAGGATCCAGGTGCCGACATGCCCGAGGGCGCGCCGATCACCCCCGGCGGGCAACGCATCGCCTCGGAAGGGCTGGTGACGGCCTGTGTGCATTCGGTTAGCCTCGGGCAGCGCGCGGGGCTTGCGCTGCTGGTCGATGGCCGCGCGCGGATGGGCGATGTGGTGCAGGTACGCCTGCCGGATCGCTGCATTGCCGCCCGTGTGGTTGCCCCGGTCTTTCACGACCCCGAAGGGTTGCGGATGAGGGGCTGAGCCATGGCATATGACATCCGCATTTCACCGCCGCAAAGGCACGCGCTGTTCGATCTGCGCGGCACCCCGCAAGCACTGGCCAAGCGCCTGCAAGGCATCGTGCCGGACCTGCCAGCCCGGCCCTGCAGTCTTGTGCGGCAGGGCGCGGTCGCGCTGATGTGGCTCGCCCCTTCGCGCTGGTGGCTGATGGCCCCGCAAGAGGTCGAGGCAGACCTGGAAACCACCCTGATGCAGGCAAGCGGCGGCCACGACGCCGCGATCACGCTGATTTCGGACACGCAGGCCTTTTTTTCGTTGTCGGGGCGGGATGCGGGGATTGCCATGTCCATCGCTTGCCCGCTCGATCTGCACCCGACTGCCTTTGCCGCGGATAGCGTGGCGATGACCGATGCCTTCGGCGTGCGCGCGCTGGTGCTGCGCGAGGGTGATGGTTGGGTGCTGGGTGTCGAGCAGTCCTTCGCGCGATATGTCGACACGCAGCTTCGGCAGATTTTCTAGCTGACGTCGCGCGCCACCAGTGCCAGCATTTCGGCCCGGTCGACCAGACCACGGGCGGTATGGGCCAGAACCAGCCCGGTCTGCGGGAAGCGCAGCGGCAGCGCGGCGCGGTCGGGCTCTTCGGGGAAATGCAGCCAGCCGGCAAGGTCGCCCTGCGCCACGCGGTCACCGGCCGTGCAGCGACGGTCGAAAAGTCCGCGCGCGGGGGCCGTGACGTGATCCGCCGGGTCGATGATTGCAACCCGCGCGGCATTGGCGCCCTCGGGCAGCGGCGGCGCGCTGGCAAGCATGCCCAGATGATGCAGCACGCGGCGCAGGCCGGCCTCGGCCATATCGGTGATCACGGGATCGACCCCGCCACCGCCACCCAGTTCGGCCGCAACGCAGGCCACGCCCGCGCGGGCACAGGCGGCATTGACCGAGCGGTCATCGTTCTGCGCGCCCAGCTGCCAGATCACCGGCAGGCCCATGGCCGTGGCAAGCGCCATATTCGCGCCGTCAAGCGCGGCGTCCGTGCCCGCCTGCGGCAGGCTGCAGGGCACGAAGACCGAGGCCTTGCCGCCCGAATGCAGATCGATCACCGCGTCGCATTGCGGGATCAACCGGGTTTGCAGCCAGTCGGCGATCATGGCTGTCGGCGTGCCATCGGGATCGCCCGGAAAGGCGCGGTTGAGATTGCCGCCATCGAGCGGCGAACACCGGTTGCCGGCGGAAAAGGCGGGTGCATTCGCGCCGGGGATCATCACCACCCTGCCGCAAAGCTCTTCGGGCATCAGATCGCGCGCCAGGCGCATGATCGCGGCCGGCCCTTCGAATTCATCGCCATGCACGCCGCCGAGGATCAGCACGACCGGGCCGGGAGCACCGGCCAGCGAGATCACAGGCACCGGATAGCGGCCGAGGGGGTTGCGATTATCGGACCATGGCACCAGCAGGTCGCCGGTCTGGCGGCCGGCGCGCTGCAGATCCAGCGTGAGCCGCAGACGGCTCATCGGATGTCGCCCGATGCGGTCATTTCCTCGATCATCGCAGCGAAATCGGCGGCGATTGCGGTCGGCTCGCGGCTGTTGTTCCAGATCATGCGCAGCGTGTAGGGCATTGTCGGTCTGAATGGCACGAGGCGACAGCCGGACATGTGATAATCCTCGGCGCGGGCGGTGCCGACAAGCGCGAGGCCAAGGCCGCGTTCGACAAGCCTGATCATCGCTTCGGTGGTGCGCGCCTCGTAGCGGATGACCGGGTTGATGCCATTGTCTGCCAGCAAGGCATCGACCTGATGGCGGAATTGCGAATCTGCGCGGTAGGAGATCAGGCTCTGGCCCTGCAGATCGCCCACGGTGATTTCGGCGCGTTTGGCCAGTGCGTGGCCGTCCGGGACCAGGCACATCGCCTCGCCATGCAGGATGTCGCAGCGGCTGAGCCTGGGGTTGCCGGATGGACCGCAGGCAAAGCCGAAATCATAGGCATCGAGCGTCAGCCATTCGACGGCATCATCGGTGGATTGCACATCGAGCGCGATACTGGCTTGCGGTCGGCGCCGGGCGAATTGGGCCACAAGATCGGGCAGGACACGCACCGCAAACGAAGACGTGGTGACCAGCCGCAAGGGCGCTGCCCGGAAATCGCGGATCGCCTCGGCGGCTTCGCGGATGCGGTCTAGCCCGCCGAAGGCGCGGCGCACGGTATCCAGCAGCATCCGCGCTTCCTGCGTCGGGTTCAGATTGCGCCCGGCCCGGTGAAACAGACGAAACCCGACCTGCGCCTCCAGATCGGCCAGCAACCGGCTTACGGCAGGTTGCGATACGCCCAGAACCGTGGCCGCATCTGTCACCGATCCGGAGGCGATGACATGCTGGAACGCCTCGATCTGGCGAAAGGTCAATCTCATGGGACGACTTGGCGCTGCCATCAGAGTTGTGCCCGGTGATGAAACAGGATGCACCAAAGGCAGGTCAATAACAAAAATGCATGTGGCACGCATAATTTATTGACAGAGTGATGATTTGCGCTGGATAGTCCGGGAATCGCATGGAGCGACCTCGCCAGACGCCACGGTAGCATGGAACAGGCTTTGACATCGGCCCGAAAGGCGCCCCCGAAGGGATTCGATGCCGGGCGCATGCTGTCGGTGTTCTGGCAGATCACCAAGGCCGGGCTTGTACTTGCGTTTCTCGGCTGGCTGATCTGGCGGGGAATCGAGGCGATGGATTATCGCTGGCAATGGTTCCGTGTTCAGCCCTTCTTCTACCGCGTCATCGATGGCGAAATCATCTGGGGCCCGCTTGTGCGCGGGCTGATCATGACGCTGCAGATTGCCTCCATCGCCGGGGTGCTGGCGGTGCTGATCGGCTTTGTAACGGCCCTGGCGCGCATGTCCGGGTCATTTGCCGGGCGGATCATTGCCACGGTGTATCTTGAGTCCATCCGCAACACGCCACTGCTGGTGCAGCTGTTTCTTGTCTATTTCGTGCTGGCCCCGATCATCGGCCTCGACAGGTTCTGGGCCGGCGTGCTCTGCCTTGCCCTGTTCGAAGGCTCCTTCGCGGCCGAGATCATCCGCGGCGGTCTGCGCGGGGTCGATCGCGGGCAGTACGAAGCCGCCGAAGCCGTGGGCCTGTCGACGGCAGACAAGTACCGCTACATCATCATCCCGCAGTCACTGCCGCTGATCCTGCCGCCGCTTACCGGACTGCTGATCTCGACGATCAAGCATTCGGCCATCGTCAGCGTGATCGCCCTGGCCGAACTGACGACCCAGGGTCTCAATCTGGTGTCGAATACCTTCATGGCCTTCGAGGTCTGGTTCATCGTTGCCGGCATGTACCTGGCCCTGACCGTAACGCTGTCCTTCGCTGTCACACTCTTCGAATGGTACCTGAACAAGCCCGATCGCTGACCGAGAAACTGCTCCAACAGGAAAGGAGACTGAAATGAACCTTGTTTCAAAAGTGAAGGCCCTGCTTGCGGCGACGGCGGTCGCCGTTACGGGCATGATTGCCCCCGCGGCCCCGGCACAGGCCGATGACCTGCTGGAAACCATCCAGCGCCGCGGCAAGCTGATGGTGGGCATGTCCACCTTTGTGCCCTGGGCCATGCGCGACACCAATGGCGAGCTGATGGGCTTCGAGATCGATGTGGCCACCAAGCTTGCCGAAGACATTGGTGTCGAGGTCGAATTCGTGCCCACCGCCTGGAGCGGGATCATCCCGGCGCTTCTGGCCGGCAACTTCGATGTCATCATCGGCGGCATGTCGATCACGCCGCAGCGCAACCTGACCGTCAACT
>SKWP01000200.1 GCA_007128865.1 Paracoccaceae bacterium | reverse complement strand
AGCAGAAGCCAGGCGACTTCCTCAAAGCTGGCATGGGTGGCCAGGTCGTGAATGGAATAGCCGCGATAATGCAGCTCTCCGGCCCGCCCGTCGATATCGGAGACACCAGAGCGTTCGAAATAAACGCCTTTCAGGCCACGGTTGATCTTGACGGTGTCAGTCATTTGGGCAGTCTCCGCAAGCGTTCCAGGATGGGCGCGGCCCGGATGTCAGTCATGACCCCGCGGCCGTTGGGTAAGAGATGAACACGACAGGATGGCATCGATATGCGAACGGATGGTCTGATGCAAAGGGCAATGGCCGCGGCTCGGGAAAAGGGCGCGAGGGTCGTCTTGCCCGAGACGGATGATTCGCGTGTCGCAAGGGCAGCGGCGATACTGGCAGACGAAGGCCTGGCGAGGGTTCTGACACCCGACGATGCCGGCCCGGCCGAACGATACCTGCCGCATGTGCTGGCCAACCGCCCCGGGCTCAAGCCGGCGCTGGCGCTGCGGATGCTGGAAAAACCGCTGATCCGTGCCGCCGCCATGGTCGCGGCCGGCGAGGCCGAGGCGATGGTCGCCGGTGCGGTTGCCCCGACACGGCGGGTGATCGAGGCGGCGGCGCTTGCGGTCGGCATGGCGCCGGGCGTTGCCATCCCTTCGAGCTTCTTTCTGATGCTGATGCCCGACGGGCGCGAATTGCTGTTTGCCGACTGCGCGGTGAACGTGGCACCGGACGCGGCAGAACTGGCCGATATCGCCCGCGCCTCGGCCGCATCGGCCAACCGGCTGCTGGGCCGCGCAAGGCTGGCGATGCTGTCGTTTTCGACCCTCACCTCGGGCAGTGGCGAAAGCGTGGACCGGGTGCGCGCCGCGACCGAGGCGCTGCAGGCCGACGGCATCGACGTGCTCGGCCCGGTGCAGGCCGATGCAGCACTGAACCCCGCCACGGCCGCGACCAAGGGGCTCGCGGGCGGCGGCGATGCCAATGTGCTGATCTTTCCGTCGCTGGATGCCGGTAACATTGCCTACAAGCTGGTTCGGGAACTGGCCGGCGCACAGGCGCTGGGGCCGTTTCTGCAAGGCTTTGCGCGGCCGGTCTGCGACCTGTCGCGCGGCGCAAGCGTCGATGACATCGTCGCGGCCAGCGTACTGGCCGTGACCGGAAGCTGACCGGCAGCCGGGCTCATCCGCCGGTCACCGCCGCGGCGAGGCTGCGCAGCAGCCCGCCCCCGGCCAGAACGCACAGCACGATCAGGGTAAAGCGGCGGAAGTCCTGCGGGCTCGCGGCATGAAACCGCCGCCCCCCCAGCCACAGCCCCAGCGCCATCGGCGGCACCATGGCGCCGAGCAGCACGAAGCTTTCCAGCCGCAGCAGCCCGGTCTGCCAAAGAAACGGAACTGCCGCCGTGCCGACCACCGCGATATAGACGATCAGAGTCGCGCGCAGCACCGCCACCGCAATCGGCTGGCTGGCCAGAAACACCACCACCGGCAGGCCCGACATTGCCGCGCCATTGGCCAGCCCCGATGCCATGCCCGCCGCCACATTGCCGCCGACCCCGATCTCGGAGCGGAACCGCCAGCCCGCGAACATCGCCGCGCACAACAAAAGTACCAGCACCGAAATCGCAATGCGGGCGGTGTTTTCGCCCATGCCGGCGATCAGCGCAAAGCTGAACGGCATCACCAGCAGGGCGCCGGCCAGCATCGTCCAGACCCGCCGCCAGTCGACATTGCCGCGCAACCCTCGCGCCTGACCCAGCGTCAGCGCGACCTCGCACATCACCAGCGCCGCCACCAGCGGGACCGGATCCACCACCAGCCCCGCCGAGGTGATCACCAGCGCCGAAAAACCAAAGCCCGAATAACCCCGGACCCATGCCGCGCCGACAACGCACAAGGCGAACACCACGCCCTGCCAGAGCGCCAACTCCATCGGCAGGGACAGCGGCGGCACCTGACGTCATGCCGCTGATTGCGGGCGCATGTCGGCGCTGTCGATGCCGGCGACCGGCACCGGTTTCTTCATCGCGTCGCGGCGGAAGGGTTCGCCCAGTTCCTGGTTGATCATCGCCTCGATCAGCGTGGTCTTGCCATGCTTCATCTGGTCCTCGACAGCCTTGTTCAGCGCCGTCGTCAGCTCGTCCATGGTGCGCGCCACCACGCCCTGAAGCCCGCAGGCCCTGGCGATGCCGGCATAGCTGACCTGTTCGTCAAGCTCGGTGCCAACAAAGTTGTCGTCGAACCACAGGGTCGAGTTGCGCTTTTCCGCGCCCCACTGATAGTTGCGGAACACGATCATGGTGATCGCCGGCCATTCGGGGCGGCCGATTGCCGTCAGTTCGGTCACCGCGATGCCAAAGGCGCCGTCGCCGGCAAAGCCCACCACCGGCACGTCGGGGCAGCCGATCTTGGCACCGACGATGGCCGGCAGGCCATAGCCGCAGGGGCCGAACAGACCCGGAGCAAGGTATTTCCGCCCCGCCTCGAAGCTGGGATAGGCATTGCCGATGGCGCAGTTGTTGCCGATGTCGGAGGAAATGATCGCCTCTTTCGGCAGCGCCGCCTGAATCGCGCGCCAGGCCATGCGCGGGCTCATCCAGTCGGGCTTGGCCGCGCGGGCGCGTTCGTTCCAGGTGGTGCCGGGATCGTCTTCCTCGTGGTCCATGGACGAAAGCTGCTGCGCCCAGGCCGATTTGCGCTGTGCGATCTCGGCGCGGCGTTCGTCGCGGCCGGCATCGCCGGCGGTGGGGGCAAGCTGCGCGAGGATGCTTTCGGCCACCTGCCGCGCGTCGCCGATGATGCCGACGCTGACCTTCTTGGTCAGCCCGATGCGGTCGGGGTTGATATCGACCTGAATGATCCTGGCATCCTTCGGCCAGTAGTCCATCCCGTAGCCCGGCAGGGTCGAGAACGGGTTGAGCCGGGTGCCGAGGCACAGCACCACATCGGCCTGCGCAATCAGCTCCATGCCGGCCTTGGAGCCGTTGTAGCCCAGCGGCCCGGCAAACAGCGGATGCCCGCCGGGGAAGGCATCATTGTGCTGGTAGCCGACGCAGACCGGAGCATCCAGCCGTTCGGCCAGCCGGCGCGAGGCATCGATGGCACCGCCCAGAACCACCCCGGCGCCGTTCAGGATCACCGGAAAGCGCGCCTCGGACAGAAGCTTCGCAGCCTCGGAAATGGCCGCCGCGCCGCCCGCCGGGCGTTCGAATTCCACCGGTTCGGGCAGGTCGATGTCGATCACCTGGGTCCAGTAGTCGCGCGGTATGTTGATCTGGGCCGGCGCCGACATGCGGCGGGCGTTGTTGATCACCCGGTTCAGCACCTCGGCGATGCGCGAGGGGTCGCGCACCTCTTCCTGATAGGCAACCATGTCGGCAAACAGGGCCATCTGCGGGATTTCCTGAAACCCGCCCTGCCCCAGCGTCTTGTTGGCGGCCTGCGGGGTGACCAGCAGAAGCGGCGTGTGGTTCCAGTAGGCGGTTTTCACCGCGGTGACGAAATTGGTGATGCCCGGCCCGTTCTGGGCGATCATCATGCTCATCTTGCCGGTGGCGCGGGTGTAGCCATCGGCCATCATGCCCGCCGATCCCTCGTGCGCACCGTCCCAGAAGGTGATGCCGGCCTTGTCGAACAGGTCCGATATCGGCATCATCGCCGACCCGATGATGCCAAAGGCATGTTCGATCCCGTGGCGCTGGAGCACCTTGACGAAAGCTTCCTCGGTGGTCATCCGCATGGTGGCTATCCCCTAAATAACGGTCCTGCCGCCCGGCCCTTCGGCAGCGGCTTCGCCGTGCAGATAGCCCGACAGGGGCGGCGGGGCTTAGGGCCAGTCAGGCAGCAACGATAGGTCCAGTCCGGTGCCGGTCTGCGGCGCCGGGGCCGTCGAGACGCGGGCGATCGGGGCAGGCAGGGCCGGCAGCGCGCCGCAAATCAGGTTTGCTGACCTGCCGTGCCTTCGTAAAGAAGAGAAGGAATGACGGCTTTGGAAGGCAAGGGTTTGAATGTTATGATTTCGATCAATCTTCCGGAAAAGGAGCAGCGTTGGGCATGGAAACGATGCAAAAGGGGCGGTTCATCGAAGTCTTCAAACAGTTCAACGAGGACCTCCGTGCCTGCGACGGCAGTCATTTCGAGTCCTTCAACACAGGCGTTCCAGCGAGGTGGGAGAGCTACAAGCCATTAATCCGTGGTATCGCGCTCGAACGCCTCGAGGCGGACAGATGGATCACCGACGACATCGGGAGCGGAAGAATCCTTGAGGCAGTGATCCGCGCGATCGAGATCAAGGAAAGTAAGGACGTCCGAAATATTCTCGTTCCATGGGAACCTCGACACAATCAGCCCAGCGAAACGGGTCGGCTCCGCGCCGAACTTGGGAGCGGCCCCGCACGCCAGCGCTTCGAGCGACATGTATTCGACCTTTTCCGGGAGCAGCAAGAGCCCGCCGACATCCTGGACGATCTCGTCGATCTGATCGGTCGTCGCTACAGCCTGATCGCTTACCTGTTCTACGTCTTCGACGACAGCCGGTTCTTGCCGATTGGCACCACCACCTTCGACAAGGCTTTCGACCAACTCGGAATTGACGTTCGGACCACCGGGCGGTGCTCGTGGTCGAACTACCAGGAATTCATCGCGGCGGTGCGCTCTGTCCAGGCAGCGTTGACCAACTGGCTAGGGATCAAGGACATCCGCCTGATCGACGCGCATTCCTATCTCTGGCTTTTGGTGCGCTTGCCGTTAAAGATCGAACAGATGCGGCAGCAGGGCTTGAAGCGGCCGGGAGACCTAAAGGCGGCCATGATTGACCTCGCTCAAGGTGTGATTAACCGCGTCGGCAATGCCAACGGTCAATCGGTTGAGCGGGTGGTGAAGAACAAGGAACTCTTCGGGTTTTCTTCGACGGAAGCGTTCTATGACTTTCTGTGCAAGGCGTGGAAAGAGCAGGACGGGCAATGCGCGCTGACGGAACTTCCGATGCTGTTGCCGCGGAAAGGGCGCCCAGTCACGGAAATGGTGGTGTCCATCGACAGGAAGGACAGTGCAGGTCACTACTCGCCGGACAACATCCAGTTGACCTGCTGGTTCGCCAATCGCTGGAAGGGTACGCAATCCGATAGTGAATTCGGCACGCTGATAGACATTGTTCGCCGGCGCGATGCGGCCCGCGATGACTACCCTCAGCATTTTGGTGTCTAGCTGTCACATCCCGGAAGGTAGTATGGCTGCTTCCTGAACAGCTGCGGCTTGATTTT
>SKWP01000470.1 GCA_007128865.1 Paracoccaceae bacterium | reverse complement strand
CTGCGGGCCGCGGCCGCCCAGCACAGCGCCTGGATGGCGCGCCGCGCCACGATCACCCATTCCGGCGGCGCTGCCGGCCAGCAGAGCCTGCCCGCGCGGCTGGCAGCGGCGGGCATGGGCGGGCGCGGCGGCGCCGAAAACCTGGCCATGGTGCATCTCTACCAGCTTGAAGGCCGGCCGGTGTTCGTGCGCAGTGCCGCCAGCTGTGCCTTTGCCGATACCGCGGGCCGCCCCATCGGCCGGCACAGCCACGCCAGCCTTGCCGAACATCTGGTGGCACAATGGATGGCCTCGCCCGGCCACCGGGCCAACCTGATGGACCCGCGGCTTGCCCATGTTGGCACCGCCGCCGTCACCGCCCCCGGCGGGCGGGGTTGTGGCCAGGTCTATGCCACGCAGATCTTCGCACGCTGAGCGTTCGCGCGCGGGCCCGACCCGGGCCGGGCAAACGGCCGTTCCGGCACGCAGGCGGGTTCGATACGGAATCCGTTGATCGGTTCGGGCCACCAAAGATCCTTCCCCGCCCGTGCGCCAGCATGGGCCGGGGGGCGGTGTCCGCATCGTCCCGCATGGCGGACCTGCCGGCATGGCGCAGCGAATGACCACTTTGTACCGCCCGACACCGGCAACCGGGCAGCAATGGGCGGGCAATGGTCGGCCGGTCAGGCGCGCGGGTGGGCGGCGGCGTAGATTTCCATCAGCCGGGCGCTGTCCACCGCGGTATAGGCCTGGGTGGTCGACAGCGAGGCATGGCCGAGCAGTTCCTGAATGGCGCGCAGGTCGCCGCCGGCGGCCAGCAGATGGGTGGCAAAGGAATGGCGCAGCGCGTGCGGCGTTGCGCTGGGCGGCAGGCCCAGTCGGTGGCGCACCGCCTCCATCGCCCGCGCGACCTGCCGCTGGCCCAGCGCACCGCCGCGAATGCCGCGGAACAGCGGCCCCGTGGCAGCTAGCGGGTGCGGGCACAGCCCGGCATAGCGGCCCACCGCCGCGCGTGCCGCCGGCAGGGTGGGAACCAGCCGTTCGCGCCCGCCCTTGCCGCGGATGCGCAGGATTTCGGGCAGCGCGGCCTCGGCGCCGGTCAGCGACAGCGCCTCGGACACCCGCAGGCCGCAGCCGTACAGCAGCATCACCACGGCCACATCGCGCGCCGCCACCCAGGCTTCGCCAGCGCCGGTGCCGATATCTTCCGTCACCGCCCGGGCGGCGGGCTGGTCAAGCGGGCGCGGCAGGCTGCGGCGATGGCGCGGGGAACGGGTGGCCAGGATCGCGGTTGCCTCGGCGCCGTGGCGTTCGGCCAGCCAGCGGCAGAAGGCGCGCACCGCCGACAGTGCCCGCGCCAGCGACCGCGCCTGCACACCGCGCGCCCGTTCATCGGCCATCCAGGCGCGCATGTCGGACTGTTCCAGCCGCAGGATGGTGGCGATGCCGGGTGCCTCCCCCAGATGCCGGGACTGGAAATCCAGAAACCGTGCCACATCGGCGCCATAGGCCCGGCGGGTGTTTTCGGCCCGCCCTTCCACCCCGCCAAGCTGCGCCAGCCAGTCCGCAAGCGCCGCCCGCAGCGCCGGCGGGATCGCCAGGCTCATCCCAGAAAGCGGCGCATCGCGCGCTCGAACACGCCGACAAGGAAGGACAGCAGGTCGGTTCCCTGCCCGGGGCGGAACTGGTGCGGGTCTTCCGAACCCATCACCAGCATGCCCGGCAGTCGCCCGGTGCCCAGATCGAGCCGCATCGCCACCTCGGAGCGGATGTCATCGCAGCGGTCGCCATGCACGCGCCCGGATGCACCATGGGTCTGGCGCAGCACCACCTGACGGCTGGTCGGGCGGCCGTCGTTCATGTAGCGGGAAACAAAGCCGGGCTCGGCCACCGTCAGAACCCGGCCCAGCCGCCGCAGCGCCGGATCTTCGGAGCGTTCGGCGCTTTCCAGCACCAGCCGCACGGTATCGACCCGCAGGATTGCCGCGGCATCGCCGGCCAGCGCGTTCAGGAAGCCCTCGAAACCCGGCTGGTCGAGCAGCACCAGGATCGCGCGGTGGATCTGGTTGGCGGTGGAGATGTTGTCATAAGCCGCGGCGATCACCGCGCGGTGGGTTTCCTCGAGCCGGTCGAGCCGCGCCTGCATGCGCGCCATGGCCAGCCCGCGCATGTCGACGATATTGCCGCCGAGGCTGCGCTCGCTGGCCGCGAGCAGCGCCTCCATCACTTCGGGGTCGTCAAGGATGATGCCGGGGTCCGAAAGGATGCTGTCGCGCAGCGTGTCCCCCAGCCCGGCCGCCTTTGCCTGTCCTGCACTCGCCATGCCTGCCTCTGGTTGCTCCTGCCCTCGTTCGGGGCGGTTCGGGGATACTATAGCGCAGACCTAAAGAATTTTCTGCCCCGTTTTTTCCCAGTCGCGCAGAAAGGTATCGAGCCCCGCATCGGTCAGCGGATGGGCGGCAAGCTTGCGGATCACCTCGGGCGGCGCGGTCATCACATCGGCGCCGATCAGCGCGGCCTGCCTGACGTGGTTGACGCTGCGGATCGAGGCGGCAAGGATTTCGGTGCCGAAGCCGTAATTGTCATAGATGGTGCGGATCTCCGAGATCAGCTCCATCCCGTCGAGGTGGATGTCGTCGAGCCGCCCGATGAAGGGCGAGATGAAGGTCGCGCCGGCCTTGGCCGCCAGCAGCGCCTGATTGGCCGAAAAGCACAGGGTGACGTTGACCATGCTGCCCTCGCCGCTCAGCACCCGGCAGGCCTTGAGCCCCTGCCAGGTCAGCGGCAGCTTGACGGCAATGTTGGGCGCGATCCCGGCCAGCCGCCGGCCCTCGGCGATCATCGCCTCGGCTTCCAGCGCCACCACCTCGGCCGAAACCGGGCCGTCGACGATATCGCAGATCTCGCGGGTGACCTCGATGATGTCGCGCCCCGATTTCAGGATCAGCGACGGGTTGGTGGTCACGCCGTCCACCATGCCGAGATCGGCCAGTTCCCGGATTGCCGCCACATCGGCGCTGTCCACGAAGAATTTCATCTGATTGCCTCTTGCACTGGAGCGTTGGTTGCGGCGGTGATACCCCATGCCGCCTGCGGCCGGAAGGGCAAGCATCAGGGAGAGCGATGAACGCACCGCGCCATTTCCAAGCCGGCAGTCCGATGGCCGTGCTGACCGACCAGCCCATGGCCGGGCCGGGCGGCGGGCTGCTGGATTATCTGGCGCCCGAGGGCGGCTGCACCGAAGGCGATTTCGTCGAGGTGCCGCTGGGGCCGCGCCGGGTGGCGGGTGTGGTGTGGTCGGACGGCGAAAGCGGGCTGCCGGCCGAACGGCTGCGCCCGGCGATCCGGGTTCTGGATGTCCCGCCGATGCGGCCGGAGCTGCGCGTCTTTCTGGACCGTGCCGCCGCCTATACGCTGACCCCGCCGGGCGCGATGCTGCGGCTGGCGACGCGGGTTTCGGGCCTGTCCGAAGGGCCGGCGGTGCAGACGCTGCTGTATCCCGGCCCCGGCCGGCCCGAGCGGATGACCGATGCGCGCCGCCGGGTGATCGCGGTGGCCGAAAGCTTTGGCGGGGCGGGGCTGGCACCGGCCGAGCTGGCGCGCGCCGCGGGGGTCAGCCCCGGGGTGTTGCGCGGGCTGGTGGCCAGCGGGGCCCTGCGCGAGGCCGAGGCACCGCGCGACGCGCCGTTTGCGCGGCTCGACCCTGCCCTTCCGGGGGCCGAGCTTTCGCCCGATCAGGCCGTGGGCGCAAGAGCCCTGCGCGCCGCGGTCGCGGAGGCGGGCTTTTCGGCGACGCTGCTGAAGGGGGTGACCGGTTCGGGCAAGACCGAGGTCTATCTGGAGGCCGTCGCCGCCTGCCTTGCCCGCGGGCGTCAGGCGCTGGTGATGCTGCCCGAGATCGCGCTGACGGCCGGGTTTCTGGCCCGGGTCGAGGCGCGGTTCGGCGCCCGCCCGGCCGAATGGCATTCGGGCGCCACCCAGGCCGAACGGCGGCGGGTCTGGCGCATGGTGGCCGAAGGCGGCGCGCAGCTTGTGGTCGGCGCGCGTTCGGCGCTGTTCCTGCCGTTCAGGGAACTGGGGCTGGTGGTCATCGACGAGGAGCACGATTCGGCCTACAAGCAGGAAGACGGGGCGCATTATCACGCCCGCGACATGGGGGTGCTGCGGGCCTCGATCGCCGGTTGCCCGGTGGTGCTGGCCTCGGCCACGCCGTCACTGGAAACCTGGGTCAACGCCGGCGCCGGCAAGTACCGCCGGATCGACCTGCCGGCCCGCTACGGGGTCGCCGAACTGCCGCAGATGCGGGCCATCGACCTGCGCGGCGAACGGATGCAGCCCGGCCAGTGGATTTCGCCGCCGCTGCGCAGCGCGGTCGCGGCGCGGCTGGCGGCCGGCGAACAGGCGCTGCTGTTCCTGAACCGGCGCGGCTATGCCCCGGTCACGGTGTGCCGGGCCTGCGGCCATCAGGTCGGCTGCGACCATTGCGACGCGCGGATGGTTGCGCATCGGTTCCGGGGCCGGCTTCTGTGCCATCGCTGCGGGGCCAGCAAGCCCGAACCGGCCGCCTGCCCGGCCTGCGGGGCAGAGGGGCGCATGGCCCCGGTGGGCCCGGGGGTGGAACGGCTGGCCGAGGAAGCCGCCGCGGCCTTCCCCGATGCGCGCATCGCGCTGCTGTCGTCGGACCAGTTCGGGACCGCGCGCGACCTCAAGGCCGGGATAACCGCCATCGCCGAAGGGGCCGCCGATCTGATCATCGGCACCCAGCTGGTCGCCAAGGGGCACAATTTTCCGTTGCTGACGCTGGTGGGGGTGATCGACGCCGATCTCGGGTTGCAGGGGTCCGACCTGCGCGCGGCCGAGCGGACCTTTCAGTTGCTGCGTCAGGTGGCCGGTCGAGCCGGCCGCGCCGACCGGCCGGGGCTGGCGCTGGTCCAGACCTGCCAGCCCGCGCATCCGGTCATTGCCGCGATCCTGTCGGGCGATGACGAAAGCTTCTGGGCCGCCGAGGCCGAACGCCGGCGCAGCGCCGGAATGCCGCCCTATTCGCGGCTGGCCGGGGTGGTGATTTCGGCACCCGACCCTGCCGCGGCCTTCGAGCTTGGCAATGCGCTGGCCCGCGACGACGCGCCGCTGCGGCGCATCGGGGCGGATCTGTTCGGCCCGGCGCCGGCGCCGGTGGCGCGCATCCGCGGCCGCCACCGGGTACGGATGCTGGTGCGCGCCCCGCGCGCCGCACCCTTGCAGGAGGCGCTGGCGCTCTGGGTCGCCGCGCATCCGCCGAAGGG
>SKWP01000144.1 GCA_007128865.1 Paracoccaceae bacterium | reverse complement strand
TCCAGCGAATAGCCGCGTTTGCGCATCTCGGGCACCAGCGCATTGCCCAGCGCCGCGGCATCCGACACCGCCGAGCCCGAGACCCCGGCAAAGAACACCGATGTCAGGATGTTCACATGCCCCAGCCCGCCCTTGAGCCGGCCCACCAGCGACATCGAGAAATCGATCAGCGCGCGCGCCAGCCCGCCGCGGTTCATCAGATCACCCGCAAGGATGAACAGCGGCATGGCCAGAAAGGCGAACACATCGAGCTGGCTGAACAGCCGCTGCGGCAGCACCGCCATGAAGCGGATGTTGTCCGAGACGATGAAGGTCAGGATTGCCGCCGCGCCGACCGCATAGGCGATGCCGGCGCCCGAAACGATCGCCAGCAACAGAAACCCGAGAACAACACCAGCCTGCATGCCACCATCCGGAAGCGCCCGTGGAGTATGAACCTTGCCGAAAGCGCGCTGAAAGAAAACAGAAAGAAATTGCATCCTTCATAGCTTTTTTCTATGGCATGGACATGGATCGGCGCGCCATTACCCTGCAACGCCTGCAAGCCTTCTGCGCCGTGTACGAACGCGGATCATTCAGTGCCGCGGCGCGGGTGCTCGCGGTGTCGCAGCCCACGATCAGCAAGCACCTGCGCGACCTCGAGGCGGCGCTCAGGCTTTCGCTGTTCGTTCTGGAAGGTGGCCGGGTGTCGCCAACCAAGGAGGCCGACTGGCTGTACGCCGAAAGCCGGTTCCTGAGCGAAGGCCTGCAGTCACTGGCCGGTCGGATCGACGGGTTTCGCGCCGGGGCGGATCAACGGCTGGCTGCGGCCAGTGTCGGGCTTCTGATGCACCGGCAGATGCCCGAGGCGCTTGCGCAACTGCGCGCAGAGATGCCGGGAATCGAAATCAGCGTGAGCAGCCGCACCGCACTGGAGCAGCTGGCAGGGCTGAGGGCGGGACAGATCGACGTGGGCTTTTGCGGTGGACGTGTGGAAGGCGCCGACCTGCACAGCCGCACCATCGGCCGCGGCAACCTTGTCGTGCTGGTTCCGGAAGGCCATGAATTGCAGCAGCGAGAGGCGATCGACCCGGCGGAATTGCCGACACTGCCGGGCAGGATCCGCATGCCTCTGAACAGGCCCATCGGCCGCTTGCTTGCCCCGTTTCTGAACGACACCGAGCCCGAACCGGCCCAGCTGACCTGTTTTTCGCTCGAAGCCATGCCGCCGCTGGCAAGGCGGCTGGGGCTGGCGGCCGTGGTCGACAATTTCACCGCTGCAAGCCTTGATGGAAGCTGCCTTCGGGCCCTGCCCTTCGATCCTCCGATCCGCTTTGACATCCACGCCTTCGCCGCTCGCCCGTTTGCGCGGCTGCGTCCGGCCCTGATGCTGACCGAAGCGATGGAAGCCATCCTCGCCCGGGACACCGCAAACTGACGGCGCCCCGGACAAAACGGCCCGCGGCGCGGCAACGGCGCTGTGCGGCAGTCAGCCCTTTGCGGCCGATGTGCGCTCCAGCTCCTCGGACAGGATCGGCAGGGCAAGATTGCAGGCATGGATGCCGATGACCGATGTCAGCTGGATGGTTTCCAGAATTTCTTCGGCAGTGGCGCCTGCATCGAGGGCATTGCGGATGTGCCGGCGCACGCCCGGCCCGTAAAGATGCGTTGTCGAGGCGTTTACCGCGATCAGGATCAGTTCCTTGTACTTCTGCTCCAGCGGCCCCCGGGTCTGCGGTACCGCCCGCAGCGCCAGATAGGCTTCGAGGAAATCCGGGTCGAATTCCCTGAACTTCTCCCACAACGGGTTCCAGTCGCCCTTTTCCTTGTGGGCGCGGGTCTGGGGATAGGCTTCGTCGTTTGCGCTCATGCCGTCTGTCCTGCCTTTTCGTCTTCCATGATGAAGGCCGCGCCGCGCTCGCCTGCCATGATCGCGGCGGCGTTGGTGTTGGAGGAAGGAATGTCGGGAAACACCGACGTGTCCACCACGCGCAATCCGTCGAGCCCGTGCACCCGGAACCGGGCATCCACGACCGAACGGCCCGGCTGGCCCATCCGGCAGGAACCGACCGTGTGCCACGCGGTCTGGCCCGTCTGTCTGGCATAGTCCAGCAGCGCCGCGTCGGTCTCCGCGTCGGGGCCGGGCAGATGCTCGCGCACGATGACCTGTTTCATGGCCGGCTGGCGGGCGACCCTGTCGACCAGCCGCAGGATGCGCAGCGCGACGGCGGCATCCTCGGGATCGGCAAAGTAGTTCGGTTGCATGACCGGGTCAGCCAGCGGGTCCGGGCCGGCGATGTGCACGCTGCCGCGCGACCGGGGTTCGAGCTGGAACCCGCCCAGCGAAAACCCCGAAAACCGGTCGATGCCGCCCCCGGAGCTGCGCGAATACCGGTCCTTGCCGCTGATCTGGTAAAGCCGGATCATCACATCGGGTGCGGGCAGGCCGGCGTCGGAGCGGGCGATTGCATGGGCTGTCGATGACGTGCCGGCCAGCAGCCCCTTGCGGAACAGGATATAGCGCAGGCCGGAAATGACCTTGGCGACCGGGCTTCGCATCAGGTCGTTGATGGTGCGCGGAATGCTGGTCTGATAGGTGCGGCGAACCTGCAGGTGGTCGCACAGATGCTCGCCGACCTCGGGGTTGTGGTGGATCACATCGATGCCGTGACGGCGCAGCAGGTCGCCGTCACCCACCCCCGAAAGCTCCAGCAGGTGGGGCGACATGATCGCCCCGGCCGAGACGATGACCTCGCGCGTGGCCTGCAGGCGTATCCGACCGGACGGCGTGATGCATTCGACCCCCGCCGCCCTTCGGCCGTCAAAGACGATGCGGGCGGCGCGGGTTCGGGTGAACACGGTCAGGTTGCTGCGGTCGCGGGCCGGGCGCAGATAGGCTGTGGCCGTGGACCAGCGCCGCCCGCGCCAGGCTGTCTGCTCCAGGTATCTGGCGCCTTCATAGCTGGAAACATTGTAGTCCCGCGTCGGCGGAATGCCGGCCCCCAGGCAACCTGCGATGAAGGCGTCGGACAACGGATCGGGGTCGCGGACGCCCAGGTCGGTAATCCGCAACGGCCCGTCGTGGCCGCGATCCGGGTCGCTGGTGAAATCGGCATTCTCCATCTTGCGGAACCACGGCGCCACCTCGGCATGCGACCAGCCCTGCAGGCCCTGCTGTGCCCAGCGGTCGAAAATGGCGGGATCGCCCCACACATAGGCCATGCCATTGATCGAGGACGAGCCGCCAAGCACTCTGCCGCGCGGCGAATAGATCTGCTGCCCGGCCAGGTGGTCCTGAGGCGCACTGCGATAGGGCCAGACCCAGCGTTCGTTGGTCAGCAGCTTTCCGACACCGAGCGGAATATGGATCCAGATGTTGCGATCCTGTTCGCCGGCCTCAACCAGCGCGACGCGCCGGCGCCCGCCTTCGCTCAGGCGCGCCGCCACAACCGCGCCGGCCGATCCGGCACCGATCACCACATAGTCGAACCGGTCTTCCACGACCTAACCCTTGGCCCGATGCGCAAAGGAATCCCTGCGGAAGCTGTAAAGCGCGTTCGGATCCATCTCGACGTCGATCACGGCGGGCTTGCCGCATCCCAGAGCTTCGCGGATCGCATCCGACAGGTCGGCCGGGTCTTCGACCCGGATACCATGGGCCCCGTGCAGCCGGGCCAGCTGGTCGAAAGGCGGGTTGCGGATATCGGCGCCGATATAGCGGCCGCCGAAGAAGTCGCGCTGATAGGCCTTTTCGGCGCCCCAGCAATGGTTGTTCATGACGATGGTAACGGTATTGATCCCGTGCTCGACCGCCGTCGCCAGTTCCGACGCGCTCATGCTGAAGCCGCCGTCACCGTGCAGGCTGATCACCGGGCGGTCGGGGCAGGCCAGCTTGACCCCGAGCCCGCAGGCAAAGGAAAACCCGACCAGCCCGAAATCAAGCGGCGTGAACAGCGCCGGCACCTGGTGGTAGTTCAGCCGCTCGGTCGCCTGCAGGCACAGCGTACCCGCATCCATGGTGTACATGGCATCGCGCGGCGCCGAATCGCGCAGCGCCTTGAACATGGTTTCCGCGCTGATCGGTCGCTGCGTGCCCGTGGTTATCGTGTCGCGGGCGCTGCGATAGGCGGCGCGCTCTGCCGCGAAACGTTCCAGCCATTCGCCTGCCTGCTCGCACTTGCCCGTCAGCCGGCCGAGTTCCGTCACCACTGCCGCGGCGTCGCCCCAGATCGAAACCGCGGCCGGGAAATACCGCCCCAGGGCCGTGGGCTCGATTTCCACATGGATGATCCGGGCATCACGATTGAGGTTGTCGTAGCTGAAGAACGTCGAGTTGAAGCCCAGCCGCGTCCCCAGCGCGAGGATGACATCGGCCTCGCGCGCCATCCGCGAGGCGACCTCGTTTCCGCGCGGGCCGACCTGGCCGGCGTTGAGCGGATGATCGAAAGGCAGCACGTCGCCATGCCCCGGCGATGCCGCGACCGGAATCGCGGCGGCTTCGGCAAAGGCAAGCAGCTGTGCCTGCGCGGCTGCAGTCTTCAGGCCGGCGCCGGCGATGACCAGCGGCCTGCGGGCGTTCCGCAGCAATTCGGCCGCTTCCCGAACGCTGGCTTCATCGCCGCGCAGGCCGGTGCCGACACGCTCGACCCCGGATGACGGGATCGCGTCGAATTCGGCCTCACCGGCCAGCACATCCCGCGGCAGGTTCACCAGCACCGGCCCCCGGCGCGGGGAAAGCGCCGTGCGGAAAGCCTCGTTCATGATCTCGGGCACCCGTGCCGGTGCATTGGCATGAAAGGTCTTCTTGGTGATGGGATGAAAGAGGGCCATCTGGTCCACTTCCTGAAAGGCGTCGCGCTGCACATGGCCCGATGCAAGCGCACCGGCCAGGGCGATTACCGGCGAATAGGCCGCACGGGCCTGGGCAATGCCGGTGACGAGATTGGTCACACCCGGGCCGTTCTGGCCCGCCAGTATGACACCGGCGCGCCCGCTTGCCCGCGCGTAACCGTCCGCCATGTGCGTTCCGGTCCGTTCGTCACGCACACCGATGAAGCGGATATCCCGGGCATCATACAGCGCATCGAACATTTCCATGGTGGCAGAGCCGATCAGGCCGAACACCGTGTCCACACCATTCGCTCTCAGCGTTTCGACCGCAGCCTTGCCGCCGCTCAGCTTCGCCATCTGGGACTTCCTCCATGACGCAGGATGAATTCAAGGCCGCCGCCCGGGCAGTTTGCACCGATGGCATTGCGTGCCAAACCAATGATAGGGCGACAGGAACATTTATGTCAACAAAGTTGTGGCCATTTCTGATGGCTAGTGACGCGACAGGCCGGCTGGTGTAGTCAGACCAGAAAGGTTCGATACCGGGGCATGCATGCACGCGGCCGTTCGTCGCCGTCCCGGCATTGAAACGCGCAATCGAAACCGGAAAGCACATGGCAGAAAAGACTTCGCAGACAGACGCCGAACCGATACCGCCCCAGGACCGCAAGGGCCGCGCCGAGGACATCGTGCAGATCCTGCGCAAACGCATCGCGGATCACGAGCTTCCGCCCGGAGCCCGGTTGCAGGAGGTCGAGCTTGCCAATCAGTTCAACATCTCGCGCTCAGCCGTGCGCGAGATCCTGGGGACACTGGAACAGCGCGGGCTCATAACCCGGGTTCCCAACCGCGGCGCCGTCGTTGCCAAGCTGGAATTCAAGGAAATCTACGAGATTTTCGACGTGCGCGTGGCCCTCGAAGGGCTGTGCGTGCGCGAAGCCACGCGCAGGGCCCCGCCCGAGGTCTGGCTCCCCCATATCGAACGCTTCGGCGACGACATGGAGCGGGCCATCGAGAAAGGCGACATCGCCCGCTACAGCGACGCCCTCGAAGACCTGCGCAAGGAAACCATCGACTGGGCCGACAATTCCCATGCCGCCCATTTCCTCGATCTGGTGCTCGACAAGACGCATCTGATCAAGCTCCGGGTCACCTTGCTGCCGGGGCGCGCGGCCGCGGGCCGCAAGATGCATCTGGAAATGCTTCATTTCATGCGTTCCGGCGATGCGGCGAACGCCGAGTTGACCAAGAAACGCATCATCCGCAGCGCCCGGGACTGGCTGGAACGGTATCGCAGCTTCATCCTGTAAGACGAAAGCTGCTGCAACGCGCGGCATGGGGCCGAAAAAGCGCGGTGACGGCGCGGCTTGCGGCGCCCTGCGGCGCGAAACTCCGCAAGGCGGGCTGCCCCGGTCGCCGATCACGGCGCTGCGCCACGTTGCAACCGGGGCGATTGCGCCGGCTTTGGCTCATGTCGCTGACGCCTGAAGCGCCTCGGCGCGCCGTGCGCGAACCTCCCAGACCGTTGTCGCGGCAATGACCGCCAGCGCGGCCATCGTCACCGGAACACTGGGCAGCAGCAGCGTGCCACCGGCGCACAGCCAGATCGGACGCGCCAGGCGGACCCTCGCCCGCAGCTGCAATGCAGCCGCCAGCGCCAGCACCGCGATGACCGAAACCACCGTCTCGTACAGGATGCCCGTGGTCGACCCCGACATCAGCAGCTGAGGGCGGTACACGAACAGGAACGGCGCGATAAAGCCGACGAGGCCAAGCTTGAACGCGGTCAGCGACACATCCCAGACCGATGCGCGCCCCACCGCGGCGGCGGCATAACTGGCCAGCGCCACCGGCGGCGTGATGGCCGACATGGCCGCGAAATACAGAACGAACAGATGCGCCGCGATCGGCTCCACGCCCAGGCGCA
Organism: Paracoccaceae bacterium; assembly: GCA_007128865.1. Lineage (GTDB taxonomy): Bacteria > Pseudomonadota > Alphaproteobacteria > Rhodobacterales > Rhodobacteraceae > Rhodobaculum. The sequence continues at coordinate 10,779 of SKWP01000144.1, read as the reverse complement.
CGATCGCCGGCGCCACCACGGTACCGGTGATCGCATAGGCGGCCACCGTCGGCAGCCCCATGCCCAGCACGATGGTCACGATCATCGCCATGACCAGTGTCCAGAACAGATTGCCGTCGGTCAGCATCACGATCACCGATGCGATCTTGAGCCCCATCCCCGTGAGGTTCAGCACGCCCATGATGATGCCCGCCGTGGCACAGGTCGCTGCAATCGGCACGATGGCCTTGGCCGCGTCGAAGCTGGCCACAGAGGCCCGCCAGGGGCCGATGCGCTGGTCGCGCGTCAGCCAGCTGACCAGGAAGGTGGCGGCAATTGCATAGATCCCGGCCATGATGATCGACGTGCCCACATACAGCAGCGAAACGATCAGCACCGCCGGCGGCGCAAGGAAGAACACGCCGGTCAGCAGTTGCCGCCCGGTGGCGCGCAGTTCGGGCGCGTCAACGCCGCCAATGCCGCTGTTGACCGCCTCGAAATGCGACATCGCGAACACGGCCAGGAAATACAGCATCGCCGGGATCGTCGCCGCGATGATGATCGTGGAATAGGAGATGCCCGTCATGTCGACCATCAGGAAGGCCGCCGCCCCCATCACCGGCGGCAGGATCTGCCCGCCGCTGGACGCGCTTGCCTCGATCCCCGATGCCATGCGCGGGGTGTATCCCGCCTTCTTCATCAGCGGGATGGTCATCGATCCGGTGGCGACCACATTGCCGGCCGATGTGCCGTTGATCATGCCGAAGAAGGCGCTCGAGACGACGGCCACCTTGGCCGGACCGCCGCGCGCGCGACCGGTCAGCGACATCGCCAGCTTGATCAGGTAGTCGCCGGCGCCCGAGGCCATCATCAGGCTGCCGAACAGCACGAAGAGGTAGATGAAGGTTGCAGAAGACCCCAGCGGGATGTTGAAGATGCCGTTGGTGGTGAAAAGATAGGTTACCAGCCGCTCGAAACTGTAACCGCGGTGGCCCACCAGCGCCGGCAGAAGGTTGCCGTACAGCCCGTAGACCACGGCGATGAGCGCGAGGATGAAGATGGCGTTCCCGGCCGTGCGCCGCGTCACCTCGAGCACCGCAACCAGCGTGACCGTGGCAAGGATCACGTCCATGTCGTTCGGCCGGACGCCGGCGCGCATTGTCAGGCCGCGCAGGTCACTGGTTATGTAGAACGCCCCGCAGACCGCAGCGATGCCCAGAAGCACGCCGGTATAGCGGATGAACGCCTTGTCGGACGCCAGCGAAAGAACCCCCGCAAAGGCGACGAGCAGGGCCAGATGCCAGGCGCGAAAGATGTAGGGCGGCAGCGGCTCGATCACCAGCGCATAGAAGTGAAACGCGGCAATCGCGAGGCCAAGCGTCAGGGCAGCCACCCGCACGGGCAGTGACAGGCTGAAAAGGTCGTTCTGCATGAGGTTTCCCGAGGCGCAATGTTGATGCGCCGGAGGCCGTGCGGGCCTCCGGCGCCAACGTCAGTCTACATGCTCAGGGCCGCAGACGGTCGGGAATTTCGACGCCCTGCTCTTCGAAGTAGCGGATCGCACCCGGGTGCATCGGAATGGCGATCTGACCGACATTGTCGAAGGTCATGTAGCTGGAAGAGGGATGCGCCTCGAGCATCGCCGGCATGTTGTCGTAGACGGCCTTGACGATGTTGTAGACCGCATCATCCGACATCTCGGCGCTGGTGATCAGGAAGTTCCAGATCGTCAGCGTCTCCTGATCCTCGGTCACGGCGGCATAGGTGCCGGCCGGGACCATACCCTTGCCGAAGTAGGGATAGACCTCGATGAATGCGTCACTCACTTCGGTCGGGCTGGTGATCAGGTGGATGGCATTGGTCGATTCCGTCTCGGCCACGGCCGGGTGGGGCAGGCCGGCGGTGGTAAAGGCCGCGTCGATCTGACGGTCGCGCAGCAGGTTCACGATGTCCGAGAACCCGGCATTGACGATCCGCGAAGGCGCTATCCCGGTCACGTCATAAAGCAGCCGGCCATAGGTGTCCGGCGTACCGCCGACCGGCCCCATCGCCACGACCTTGCCGTGCAGATCCTCATAGGACTCGATGCCCGAGCCTTCCAGCGACCACCAGGTAAAGAAGCTCGGGAACATCGGCAGAACGGCACGGATATTGGTGAATTCCTCGCCATCGGCCCATGCCAGGCCATGGAAGGCCTCGAAGGCGGGCGCGGCCGTTGTCAGGCCAAGCTGCATTTCGCCGGCCTCGACAAGCTGGATATTGTGCAGCGGGCCGCCGGTAACCTCCACATTGGCGTCGATGCCTGCGCGGGTCAGCACATTGGCCAGGCCGCCGGCCCAGACATAGAATGTGCCGCCGACCGAGGCAGCACCGATCGTGATGTTCTGCTGGGCGTGGGCCATTCCCCCCGCCGAGACGGCCAGAACCGCCGATACGACTGCAGCGCCGAAGACTTTCATGGTTTCCTCCCTTTCAAAGGTGAACGCGACAGTGGCATGGCCGGCCATCGGTTCGGTTCCCGATGGGACGATGCAGGAAAGCGCACCATGATGTCAACAATTTCGTTGCCGCGAATGTAGACTTTCCGCCGGGCCGCCGGGACACAGCCCCGAACCCGTGTCAGCCGTCAGAAAACGGCATCCAGAAGCGTCAGCAGCGCGATTCCCGCGCTTGCAAATGCCACGAGCGTCCATGCGTGACGGCTCAGGATCACGTCGCGCCGGGTAACGTTGAACATGCTTGTCGATACGATGATGATCAGCCCGGCCGGGGCGATCATCGAACCGCACCCCCAGCCCAGCAATACCGCCGCGGCGACGAAGAGCGAATCCAGACCGGTATCGGCGCTTGCAAAGACGGCCAGCAGGATCGAGGCAATGACGATCGGATGACCACCCACCAGAACGACGGCCATCATGATCGCAACGATCCCGGCAATGAGCAGCAACGACGGGATCCCGGGGCCGAGGAAGCCGGCAACCACTTGCTGCACCGTCGGGCTGGCCAGCATGACCGCACCCAGCGTGAAGGCCAGGGCAACAATCGAAATCTCGGCGCCCATGTTGTCGAGATTGCCGCGTGTACGGACAAGCGCCGCGCGGCGGATCGCGCCCGGCTGCAGGGCAAGCATCAGCGCGGCCAGCGGCGGCAGGGTCAGGCTGGCCGCGACGAGGGTGGACACATTGGCAACCGCGCTTGCGAGGATGATCACGCAGGCCGCCAGTGCCACCCATGGCACGACGTGGCGCAACATCCAAAGGCCGTTGAACACCAGCCGCAGGCGCTGCGGCGTCCGCACCCGCAGCATCGCCAGCCCGATGCCGATGGCCGCCATCAACAGCCCCAGCAGCACCAGCTTCCACAAGGCCACGTCCGGCATGAAGTCCGTCACCACCGCCATGGCGACAAAGGCCGGTGACCAGACCACCGAAAGCCCGACACCGAAGATCGCCGCAACCGCAAGATCGCGCCGATGCGCAGCCGAGGCATCACCGGGAATGACCGGTGCAAGAATGGCAAAGGCCCCGACGGTCAGGGTGCTGCCCAGCACATGCGAACCGACCAGCAACTGCCCCTTCTGCTGCTCGGGGGTGGCTGCCGCGACGGCATCGCGATAGCTGATCAGCCGGGTATCGCCGGCAAAGGCGTTTCGCAGAAGGAAGATCGAGGGCAGGAACGCCGCAAAGACCATCGCCCCCTGAAAACCCGAAAGCGACTGATCCCAGGTGCCGTCTGTCCAGGCAACCGCGGCGGTGGCCGCCACCAGCAACAGCGAAAGCGCCCTTGCCGCCATGTGCATCGTTGCCAGAGCCAACAGCAGATAGACAAGGAAAAGGCCCGTCGCAGCCGCAGTGACCGGCGGATAGGCACCCGTCAGGATATGCAGGAGCGTGAAGGGCCAGAGCAGCGCCAGAATCCAGCCCATGAGCCGGGACACCGGCGCGGCACCGGCCGTCATCGCACCCACCCTGCCCGGGGCGTGCCGGCGTACCGGCGCGTTGCCGGCCAGCCACGACGGCTGGCAGCAACAGCCGGGCTGCCCCCTGACCGCCCCGGAAAGACGGTTAGGGGCTTACGCCGCTGCGCAGCCGCGGCCCGAGGCTGCTTTGCTGACGCTTGTCGGCAAGCGCGATGAATTCGCACAGCACCGGCCGTGTCTCGCGCGGGTCGATGACCTCTTCCACGGCAAAGGCTTCGGCACTCCGGAACGGCGAGGCATAGGCTGCGAGTTCCGCCTCGATCTCCTTTTCGCGGGCGGCCGGATCGGGGGCCGCGCGCAGTTCGCGCGCAAAGGCCGCAGCCACACCGCCCTGGATCGGCAGCGAACCCCATTCGCCACTGGGCCAGGCCAGTTTCAGGTCGATGTCGTTCTTGTTGCACGTCGCCATCCCCGCCATTCCGTAGCATTTGCGAATGACCAGCGTCAGTGTCGGCACCGTGAGCCTGCCGGCAGCAAAGACCGCCCGCATCCCCTCGCGCAGGGTGCCTGCCTTCTCGGCCTTTTCGCCAACCATGAAACCGGGCACATCCACGAAAAAGACCAGCGGGATGTGGAAGGTGTCGCACATTTCCATGAAATGGATCTGCTTGCGTGCCGCAGCGGCATCCATGGCCCCGCCATAGACCATCGGATTGTTGGCGATGATCCCCACGGATCGCCCGCCAAGCCGGGCAAGCATGGTGATCAGCGCCTTGCCATGGCTCGGCTGGATCTCGAAACCCGAGTCGCGGTCGATCACCATCTGCAGCAGACGGTGCATGCTGTAGGCCTGCGTGCGTTTCTGCGGCACGATCTGTGCCAGCCTTTCCTCGCAACGGTCAACGGGATCGTCGGCAGGCAGGACCGGCGGCGCCTCCCAGCAGTTGGATGGCAGATAACTCAGGAACCGGCGGATCTGCTGAAGCGCCTCATCCTCGGTATCGACGGCGTTGTGGATGGTGCCGGCCTCGTCAACGGCGACCCTGGCGCCGCCAAGGCTTTCCTTGTCGATGGTCATGCCGAGCGAACGCTTGACCACCGGGGGTCCGGCGGCGAAGATCTGGCTGCTGCCCCGCACCATGACCGAGAAATGCGACAGGATCGCACGGCCCGCCGGCCCGCCGGCCGCAGTACCCAGCACCGCAGACGCCACCGGCACCGTACCCAGCAGCGAAACCGACCTTTCGAACCCGTGCACACCGGGAAACACGCTGTGGCCGCGCTTCTGGATCGAGGTCACGCTGCCGCCGGCGCCGTCGATCAGGTTTACCAGCGGTATCCGGTAGTGAAAGGCGAGATCCTCGACGAAACCGCCCTGCCCGCCCTTGCGGCGCGAACTGCCAAAGGTCGTTCCCCCGCGGACGGTAAAATCCTCGCCGCCCAGCGCCACCGGCCGGCCGTCGATCCGGGCGAGGCCGGCGACATAGGGCGCCGGCGTGACCGACAGCAGGCGGTTTTGCTGGTCGTACCGCCCGGTTCCGGCAAGGCTGCCGACCTCGCGGAAACTGTCGGGGTCGATCAGCCGGGCGATACGCTCGCGGACCGTCAGCCGTCCGGCCGCGTGCTGGCGGGCGATTGCGGTCTCGCCACCCTGCCGCTGCGCTTCGTCGCGGCGGAAGGCGAGTTCGTCGAGCGGGTCGAGCGTGGCCGCTTCGGGCTGCCCAGCCTCGGGCCTCGGGGCACTCATGGCCTAACGACACAGACAACGTCGCCCTCGGCAACGGGCTGGTCCACCTGCACGGTGATTTCGACAATCTCGCCGGCAAGCGTGGCCTCGACCGGGATTTCCATCTTCATCGACTCGAGGATCATCAGCACGTCACCTTCGGCAACCCGATCCCCCGCCTTGCATTCGATCTTCCAGACCGTTCCCGTTACTTCCGACTTGATTTCCTGGTTTGCCAAGGTCGTGCTCCCGATTGCCGACTGCGTTCTGTGCGAGGGATCAGTATGTTGTTGGCCATCCGGCCAGTTTGTGCCGGCCAAGGCCGTTGCTGCGCCGAAGCTGGTGGAAATCCAGCATCTGGATCAGATGGTCCCGCGTTTCCTCGGGCGCGATCACCCGCTGCGCGGCATAGATTTCGGCCAGCCCCCAGACGCTGTTGTCGCGTTCCATGTCCTGGCGCAGCCGTTCCTTTTCGTCGTCGGAAACGTCGCGCCCCCAGGTGACGACCTGTACGGCATAGGCCGGATCCATGAAACTGATCTCGGCGGTCGGCCAGGCCGAGACCTCATCCGAATTGCGCCCGCCACCCATGTTCAGATACGCCTGCCCGTAGCTCTTGCGCATGATCACCGAAAGCTTGGGAACGGTGCACAGCTGAAGCGCCGTCATGAAGTTCATGATCTTTCCGGGCGCCTTCATCCGCTCGCCCTCGACGCCGATGACAAAGCCCGGCGTATCGACGAACAGCAGGATGGGAATGTTGAACGAATCGCACATCACCAGGAAACGGGTGATCTTTTCGCAGGCCGCCACATCCATGGCGCCGGCCTTGTGGCGCGGGTTGTTGGCCACCACGCCGACCGTGGCGCCATCCATGCGCGCCAGCCCGGTCACGGCGGTGCGGCCGAAGGCCGGCTTCATCTCGAAGAACGATGCCGGGTCGACGATCGCCTCGATCACCTTGCGCATGTCATAGACCCTGCGGCGGTTTTCGGGCAGCGTTTCGCGGATGCGGGCGGCGACGTCCTGCGGGGCCTGATCGGGCGGCGGCAGACGCGGCGGTGTCTCGTTGTTGTGCGACGGCATGTAGGACAGGAAGCGCCGGATCAGATCGATGGCTTCCTCGTCGGTCTCGGCAACCCGGTCGATCAGCCCGGTGACCTCGCTGTGCAGCTTCCAGCCGCCCAGTTCCTCGGGGTCCACCTTCTGGCCGATTGCGGCAGAGGCAAGCAACGGGCTGGCAACCGCCATGACCGCCCCCTTCCGCATCACCGCAAAGTCCGCAAGGCAGGTGTACCAGGCCGAAGACCCGTAGCACTGGCCCAGCACCGCCGAGACCCAGGGCGATTCCCTGTGGCGAACATATTGTGTCGGATCATTGCCAAGCTGGGTGCCCATGCCGCGGGCGCCCATGTTGTCGGGCATCCGCGCACCCGAGGATTCACCGAAGAACACGATCGGAAATCCGCGCTCGGTCGCCACGCGCTTGACATGGCCGATCTTCTTCATGTTGGTCTGGCTGCTCGATGCGCCCTTGACGGTAAAGTCGTTGGACACCACCGCAACGGGCCGGCCTTCGATGCGCCCGAACCCGGCCAGCTTGCCGTCGCGGGGCGTGTCCCTGGCGTTCGCACCCGGGGCTGAAGATACCGCAAGCAGGCCGGTTTCGACATAGCTTCCCGGGTCAACCAGCCGGTCGATCCGCTCTTCGGCATTCAGAATGCCGGCCTCGCGGCGCTTGCGCAGCTTTTCCGGCCCGCCCATCACACGCGCGGCCCGTTCGCGGGCGCGCAGCGCGGCTATGCCTTCGTCCATGGACACCCTGTTTGCTCCTTGCAGCTTTCGGCCCTTGCGGCCCTCATTCTTCGCCGGCTTCGGCATCCGCAGATGCCGGCCGGGCCTCGGCCACGACGCCTTCCGATATCAGCCGGTCAATCTCGGCCGCATCAAGCGACAGTTCATCACGCAGGATGGCACGGCTGTCCTGCCCGATGTCATGCCCGGCCCAGCGCACGACGCCCGGCGTGCGGGACAGCCGCGGAACGACATCGGCCATGGCAACCGGGCCAAGCACCGGGTCTTCGGGCGAAACGATCATGCCGCGGGCGCGGTAATGCGGATCGGCAAAGATATCGGGCATGTTGAACACCCGCGAGGCCGGCACCGCCGCCGCGATCAGCTGCGCCTCGATCTCGTCCAGCGCACGCCCCTGGGTCCACAAGGTGATTTCGGCATCGATGGCGTCTTCGTTGATGGCACGGTCGGTTGCGGTGGCAAAGCGCGCATCATCGACCAGTTCGGGGCGGCCCATGACATTGCACAGCCGGGTAAAGACGCCCTGCGCCCCTGCGGTGATGTGGATATGCCGCCCGTCGCCCGTCGGATAGAGGTTGTTCGGCGCATGGTCCGGCAACCGCGATCCGGCCCGCGTGGCAACAAGGCCAAGCTGCTGATAGGCCGGAATATGCGGCTCCATGAAGCTGAAGGCGGATTCGTAGAGCGCGGCATCCACCACCTGCCCTTTGCCGGTACGGTGGCGCTCATGCAGTGCCATCACCGCCGCATAGGCCGCATAGAGGCCGGTGATATAGTCGGTGACCGATACCGCAACCCGCGCCGGCGGCCGATCAGGGTCTCCGGTGATCTCGCGCAGGCCGCTGAAGGCTTCGCATACCACCCCGTATCCCGGCCTCTGGCTGTTCGGACCGTCCTGCCCGAACCCGCTGATCCGGACCAGAATCACCCCGGGGTTGACCTGCGACAGCGCGTCATACCCCAGCCCCCAGCGCTCCAGCGTGCCGGGGCGGAAATTTTCGACCACGATATCCGCGCGCTGGCAGAGGCGGCGCGCCAGATCGCGGCCCTCGGCCTGGCGCATGTCAGCGGCCAGGATGCGCTTGTTGCGCAGGATCGATGCCCCATAGAGCGACCGGCCGGACTTGCGCTTGCCCATGCTGCGCACGGCATCGCCGTTCAGCTGCTCGACCTTGATGACATCCGCCCCGAAATCGGCCAGCAGGCGGGCGCAGAACGGCCCGGCCACCGTCGATCCAAGCTCGACAACGCGACACCCTGTCAGCGGCCCGAAACTGCCGCCGCCGGAAGCGCCCCCCCCACGATTGCCATCAGCCATCCCGCAACGCCCTCGCTTTCCGAGTATTTCCGCAGCTCTGATTGACTACCAACTTGTCATCACATGTGTCAACAATCCGTTTGCAGGAAATGATGGCAATGCCCCGGCGCAGGGCGGCTGCCGTGGCTAAGGCAGTTCGCCGTTGATCCCTGAAACACCCCCGGCGCGGGCGCCCGGCCCCGAATGCCGCAGTCGGGGCGACGAGACCGCCGGCCCGGTTGCAGCGCCCCGGAGATCTGGACAAGGCGGCCCCGAGCGGCGCCTCGGGCCGGCGCGCAAGAGCGCGGGTCCCGCAGATGGGGGAATGCCAGCCGCCGCCCCGGCAGCGCAGGGCACGACACCGGCCCGCGGCAGCGCCAGGCCTGCCGCAGGCCGAAACCCGGCGTGCCGGCCTATTTGGCCTTTCGTGCCTTTTTCGCCAACTCGCGGCGTTCGGCGATCATCGCCCTGGCACGGTCGGCGACCCGGTCGAGCACCGGCGCCATGTCTCGGTTCAGGATCCCGCGGCCGGTGGCCAACTGATAGAGCATGTGATGGGGGTTGGCATTGCATTCGATGATCAGCGGGCCGTCATCGGTGATCGCGATATCCCAGCCGAAGACCCCGAAGGCCGGCAGCAGATGATGGGCCCGGCACGCCAGATCGACGGTATCGGCCCAGAACGGGATCCGCACCTCGCGGAACGACCGGCCGCTGACCGGGTGCGCCTCGATCACCTCCTGATCCGGCCCGCTGCCACGGCGGCATTGCCGCAGCACGCCGCTGGCATTGTCGATTTCGCCGATCATGCTGCCGTCCTGCCAGTAATTGTCGGACATGGCCGTTGGCGCCGGAATCTTCCACAGCGCATAAAGCAGCTTCGGGCTGTCATCCTCCATCACCGTGACCACGCGGATCGTGCCCACGGCGCGACCGGCGATTTCCGACAGCGCCTGATGCTGCTCGATGGCATCCTGCAGGATCAGCCCCTCGGCATAATCCTCGATGGCTTCGGCGGCGAAGGATTTCAGATCGACCCGCGCACCGTTGAGCAGCTCAAGCACCCGGGCGTTCCGGTCGATCCCGGCAATCATCGCCGAACCGACGCTGCCCGAACCGACCTCGGGTTTGGCAAACAGCGGATACCGGGCCTGTTCGAGCAGGAATGTCTCGATCTCTTCGGCGGTCCGCAGCACCGGGATGTTGCCATAGGCACGCTCGCGCGAGATCATCGCCTGGGTCCGGGTGGTGGGGAAGCCGAGCTGGGCAATGGTGGCGCCGTAAAGCACCTTGTCGCGCACGAAAACCCGAAGGCCATTGGTCAGGGCCAGCGGCGAAAGCCGGGTGTTGAGCTTCCAGCTGCCCTTCTCGCCCACGAATTCGCGCCGCTCATCGGCCGAAACCTCGGGCCGGTAGACCTGGTTGCCGTAGTATTCGTGAAAGTCGAGCCGGTTCTGCCCGTAGCGCAGTTGCAGCATCTGCCGGAACTGCCGGAACGGGCTGATGCCATGGCGGCGCGCGACGGAAACGATCAGCTGGGGTGCCGGCGGAACCGGCGGCTTCGGAGCGGCGAGCAATGCGCGCGGAGCAAGCGTGTCTGACATGTGACTTCCCTCGAAACACAAACCAATCTGCGGATAATCACCCAGTTTGTCCAAAATATGGCAACAAAAGCCGCCCTGTGGCCCGGCGCCGCGCAGCGCCGCCAGGCCCGGCGCGCAGCGGCGGGGATGGATACCGCGAATGGGGTAACGGCACCGGAATCCCCGATCAACCCGAGATTGAACGGCGGGCCGGCGGGCCGAAAAGATGCATCACGGCCAATGGATTACGGCGCCTTCCGGGCCTTGCCCGGCGCGCCGCCCGAAAGCCCGGTGCAGGCCCGCAGCGGGCGGTTTTGCTTGCCCCGGCCGGCCCGGGCGCGCCCAGTGGCAGGATTGGTAACCCGTGTCATGGAGATGATGAATGAGACATTCCACACCGACCCTGCCCGCAACGCCGCGGCGTTCGCCCCGCAAGGCGCTTTGGGGCATGATCGCCGCC
>SKWP01000385.1 GCA_007128865.1 Paracoccaceae bacterium | reverse complement strand
CTCGCTTCCTTTTTCGATCTTGTCTCAGTAGACAGCCCGACAGGGAATCCTTCGAATTAGGGCGTCACCTGGCGCAGAATTGCCCCGATGGCCGCTGCATGCGCCGGATCGGCGCCCAGAGCATCGGCCAGCAATTCGTCGGCCCGGGCAGTCAGCGCCTCGGGCGCAACGATCTCGTCGACCAGCCCCCAGGCCAGCGCCGTTTCGGCATCGATCTTCTGCCCTGCAACCAGCAGCATCCGCGCCCGCGACGGGCCGACCAGTGCCACAAGCCGCGCCGGATCCGATGGCTGGGGCAGATAGCCAAGCCGCATCACCGGATAGAAAAAGCGCGCCTGTGGCACCGCGATACGCAGTCCACAAGCCAGCGCCATGCCGAAGGCGCCGCCCGCCAGCGTGCCGTTGAGTGCGGCCACCGTCGGGCAATCGAGCGCCGCGACCCGGCCCGAAACCGCTTCCCACAGGGGCGATGTGGCCAGCCCCGCCCGCGCCGCATCAAGGTCTGCGCCGGCCGAAAACACCTTGCCCGCTCCGGTCAGCACGAGCCCGCGCGCGCCTTCGCTGCGCGCCCGGTCGAGGACTGCCACAAGCTGTTCCAGCATGGCCTGGGTCAGGGCATTGGCCTTGTCGGGGCGGTCCAGCGTCACCGTCCAGAGGCCGCCGGCCGCATCGACCCGGATCAAGCGCCAAGCCCCAGCCGCGCACGGATGGCAGGGTCGCGCAGCGACACCTCATCGCCCAGCCATGCATCGGCATCGGACGTGCACATCCATTCCAGTGCCCGCGCCGGCCATTCGGGCGGGACATGAACCTCCCAGTCGAGCCGGCTGACCGGGTTTACACCGCTGTGGCGGATGCGCCGCTGCATGTCGGTGGCCACGGTGCCGGGGGAGAGGCTGATCGCCCGGATCCCGTCGCCGCGGTATTCCAGATCGGCAGCGCGGGTCAGCATCAATGCCCCGGCCTTGGAAGCGCAATAGGCGCTCCAGCCCTCCTGCGGATTGTGGGCTGCCCCCGAGCCGACCGTCAGCACCGTACCGCCGCCCTGCGCCCGCATCACCGGCAGCACCGCGCGGAACCCGTGGAAGACGCCCTTGAGGTTGATGTCGATTGCCCGCCCCCATTCTTCCGGGTCGGCGGCTTCCAGCGGTGCGATCGGATCGATGACACCGGCGTTGTTGATCAGCACGTCGAGCCGGCCGTGACGGTCGACCAGCCGCGCGACGGCATCCGTCATCGCGCCGGGGTCCGAAACGTCGCCCGGCAGGGCAAGACCACCGGTTTCGGCGGCAAGGTCGGCCAGTGTTGCGGCCGAACGCGCCATCAGGCCCAGCACCGCCCCGGCCTGTGCGAAATGCCGCGCCGTGGCCGCACCGATGCCCCTTCCGGCGCCGGTGACCAGCACCACCTTTCCGCTAAGACTGTTCATGCCAACGGCTCCGGATTGTCGTAAGCTACGAATTGCGGTGTATCGCAGCCGCGGCAGGCCTGCCAGCCGGATCGGTGCAAAGCTTCTGTGCTTGACCTGCCGCGGCCCTGTATGGAATGTCAGCGCGAATTCCCGATGAAAGGAAACATCATGACTTGCAGATTTGGATTGCTCGGAACCGTGGCCGTCGGCGCACTTCTGGTCGCCGGCGCGGCGCAGGCGCAGCTTAGCGCCGAAGACGTCTGGAACCAGTGGCGCGGATATTCCGAAGGCATGGGCCAGACGATCACCGTGGGTTCCGAAAGCAAGGTCGGCGGCACACTGACCCTGCAGGACGTGGTGATTGCCGCGCTGGTGCCGGAGGAGGACATCACCGTCACCATGACCATCGGTGAAATCAGCCTTTCCGAGCAGGCCGACGGGCGTGTCGCGATCAGCATGAGCGACAGCTACCCGCTGTCGGTGCACATGCCCGAAATGGCTGAAGGCGACATGCTGGAAGCCACGATCAGCCATCCAGGCCTGTCGATGACCGCCGGTGGCCAGCCGGGTTCGATCCGGTATGATTTCTCCGCACCGTCGCTGACCGTGGCGCTGACCGCCCTGCGGGCCATGGGCGAGGATATCCCGGCCGTCTTCCGGCTCGGCTTTTCGCAGATGTCGGGCAATTACCTGATGTCGGACGAGGGCATCGGCTCGATCGTGTCCGAAACCGATATCGGCGCGGTCGAGGCCGTGGTCCAGTTCGAGGATCCGAGCGGGTTTTCATCGGTCGACCTCAACGCCTCGTTTGCCGGCATCTCGGCCAGCTCGCGCGCCACGGGCTTCGATCTTTTCGACCCCGAGGATATCGGCAACGCCCTGCGCAACGGCTTTTCCTTCATGTTCCATCTGTCGTCGCAGAAAAGCAGTGTGAATGTCGAGGTGGTCGATTGGGGTGACGAGACCCGCATCAGCACGACGGCGGCCGAAGCCGGTCTGCGCATCGAACTCAGCCGCGATCTGGTTGCCTACAGCACCAACAGCCGGGATGTCGCAATCTCGCTTGCCGGTGATGAAATCCCCTTCCCGACGCTCGACATTTCCATGGCGCGGAACGACCTGTGGCTTTCGCTGCCGCTGAGCGCGACCGATGCGCCGGCGCAATCCTCGGTGGGGCTGCGGATCGAGGATCTGGTTCTCGACCCCGAAGTCTGGGAGATGGTCGATCCCTTCGGCGCCTTCCCGCGCGACCCGATCACAGCGATTGCCGACCTTACGGCCGAAGTGCAGCTTTCCGGCAACGTCTATGACGACGACATGATGTTCGCGATGATGATGTTCGGCCCGATGGCGCTGGGCGAATTGTCGATGGTCGAACTGCGGGAGCTGAGGCTTTCGGCCGTGGGCGCGGAACTGACCGGCGATGGCCGCTTTACCTTCGACAACAACGACATGGAGACCTTTCCGGGCTTTCCGCGTCCGACCGGGGCACTGAACCTGCGGCTGCTGGGCGGCAACACGCTGCTCGACAAGCTGATCGACATGGGCATTGTGCCGGCGGACGAGGCGATGGGGATGCGCATGATGCTGGGGCTCTTCGCCCGCCCCGGGCCCGGCGAGGACGAGCTGACCTCGACGCTGGAGGTGCGCGAGGACGGCGCGGTTCTGGCCAACGGACAGCGCATCCAGTAGCGGAAGGATCGCACGGGGCATCGGGCCGTCCGGGGTACTTCCGGGCGGCCCTTTCGGTCTTCGCCAGCCGGTGCCTTGCAGCCGGGCGCCCTGCGGGCTACCTCCGGACAGGATTTCCCGTTACCGTTTCTGCCGGAGCACGCCATGGCCGACACACTCGAAGCGCTGACCGCCGCCATGCTGGATGCCGCATCCGGGGCCGGGGCTGACGCCGCCGATGCCATCGCCGTGCAGGCAACATCGCTTTCGGCCGATGTGCGGGGCGGCGCACTGGAACAGGCCGAACGGGCCGAGTCGCTCGAAATCGGGCTTCGGGTGCTGATCGGGCGGCGGCAGGCCTGCGTGTCGGCCTCCGATACCGCGCCGGCGACGCTGGCCGAAATGGCCCGCCGCGCTGTCGCCATGGCCCGCGAAGCCCCCGATGACCCCAACGCCGGACTGGCCGAGGCCGCGCAGCTGGCCCGCGACTGGGATCTTGGGGCACTCGAACTCGACGATCCGGCGCCCGAACCCGCCCCCGCGATGCTGGAAGACGACGCGCGGCGCGCCGAAGCCGCCGCCCTCGGGATTTCCGGCATTTCGCAGGTGCAGACCGCTTCGGCCGGATATGGCCGGCAGGCGATGCATCTTGCTGCCAGCAACGGCTTTTCGGCCGGCATGGCGCGCACATCCCGGTCGGTGGCCTGCGTGGCGATCACCGGCGAAGGCACCGGGATGGAGCGTGACTGGCACGCCGAAAGCCGTGTCTGGCAGGCCGACCTGCCCGATCCCGAAAGCATCGGCAGGACAGCGGGCGAACGCGCCGCCGCCCGCGCCGGGGCCCGCAAGCCACCGACCGGGGCGTTTCCGGTTGTCTATGACGAACGGGTTGCGGCATCGCTGATCGGGCATCTGCTGGCGGCAATCAACGGCACCGCGATCGCGCGCGGGGCAAGCTGGCTTCGGGATGCGCTGGGCTCCGTGGTACTTCCTGCCGGGCTGAACCTGACCGAGGATCCGTTGCGCCCGCGTATCGGTGCCTCGCGCCCCTTCGATGCCGAGGGGCTGGCAACGGCGCGGCGCGACCTGGTTGCCGGCGGGGTGCTGACGGGCTGGGTGCTGGACCTTGCGACAGCGCGCAAGCTGGGCCTGCAAAGCACCGCCAACGCCAGCCGCGGGCTTGCCGCGCCACCGGCGCCATCGGTCACCAGTGTCGCGCTGACCCAGGGGCAGGGCAACCGCGAAGGCCTGCTGCGCGAAATGGGAACCGGGCTGCTGATTACCTCGCTGATCGGTTCTTCGATCAATGCGACCACGGGTGACTATTCCCGCGGCGCCTCGGGGTTCTGGGTCGAGGGCGGCGAGATTGCATGGCCCGTCAATGAATGCACCGTGGCGGGCAATCTGCGCGACATGCTGCGGCGCATCGTCCCGGCCAACGATGCGCGCCCCCATGCGACAATGCAGGTTCCAAGCCTGCTGGTCGAGGGGCTGACGATTGCCGGTGCCTGAGCCCGGCGCGGCCGTTGCCGCAACCGACGCCGCCGATCTTGCCCTGCTGACCGAAGCCGCCGAAGTCGCGGGCGCGGTGGCGCAGCGCCATTTCGGCTCTGGACCCGAAAGCTGGGAAAAGGCCGACGGCTCGGGCCCGGTATCGCAGGCCGACCTGGAAATCGACGCGCTGCTGCGGCAGCGGCTGCTCGCCGCCCGGCCCGGCTATGGCTGGCTGTCCGAAGAAACCGAGGATGACCCCGCGCGGCTCGATTGTTCGTCGGTGTTCATCGTCGATCCGATCGACGGCACGCGGGCATTTCTGGAAGGCCAGAAGGGGTTTTGCCATGCAGTTGCGGTGGCGCGTGACGGGCAGGTGACGGCAGCGGCGGTCCATCTGCCGCTGCTGGGGCTGACCTATGCCGCCCGGCGGGGCGGCGGAGCAACGCTCAACCGCCAGCCGATCCGGGCCGGGGGTGGGCAGGGAATTGGCGGCGCGCGCGTGCTTGCCGGCCGGATGCCGATGACCGCGGCGCACTGGAAGGGCGGCGTTGCGCCACCGGTACAGCGGCATTTCCGCAGTTCGCTGGCCTGGCGGCTGTGTCTTGTCGCCGAAGGCCGCTTTGACGCCACCCTGACCCTGCGCCCGACCTGGGAATGGGACATTGCAGCGGCCGCGCTGATTGCCGGCGAAGCTGGCATCAGGGTTACCGACCGGCACGGATGCGGCCT
>SKWP01000247.1 GCA_007128865.1 Paracoccaceae bacterium | reverse complement strand
TCATCCTGACCCGCGAACCCGGCCAGTTCGACCTGCTCAGCCCCCGATCCACCGCAACCGACTTCCTGCACGCCCTCGAAAACGCCGCCAAAGCCATCGCCTGAAACCCCAGGAACAACCGGTCAGCCCGCGGCCCCCGCCAGACACCAGCGCAGTATCGCCTTCTGCGCATGCAGCCGGTTCTCGGCCTCGTCGAAGATCACCGATTGCGGGCCGTCCGGGCCGGCTGCGTGGCGCCTGCCGACCCGTTCAGCGGGATGCCGGATCAGGCCGGATACGGTCAGACAAACGCCTGCAATCCGGTCTGCGCCCGGCCGAGGATCAGCGCATGCACATCATGGGTGCCCTCGTAGGTGTTGACCGTCTCGAGGTTGGCCATGTGCCGGAACACCTGGAACTCGCCCGAAATCCCGTTGCCGCCGTGCATGTCGCGGGACATGCGCGCGATATCGAGCGCCTTGCCGCAGTTGTTGCGCTTGATCAGGCTGATCATCTCGGGCGCCGCGCGGGCTTCTTCCATCAGCCGGCCAACGCGCAGGCAGGCCTGAAGGCCCAGCGCGATCTCGGTCTGCATGTCGGCAAGCTTCTTCTGGAAAAGCTGGGTCTGCGCCAGCGGCCGGTTGAACTGCTTGCGGTCCAGCCCGTAGGACCGTGCCGCATGCCAGCAGAATTCGGCCGCTCCCATGACCCCCCAGGCAATACCATAGCGCGCCCGGTTCAGGCAGCCGAACGGCCCCTTCAGCCCCTCGACATGGGGCAGCAGCGCATCCTCGCCCACCTCGACGTCGCGCATCACGATCTCGCCGGTGATCGAGGCCCGCAGCGACAGCTTGCCCTCGATCTTCGGTGTCGAAAGCCCCCTGGTGCCCTTGTCCAGGACAAAGCCGCGGATCTTGCCGCCATGGGCCTCGGATTTGGCCCAGACCACGAAGACATCGGCGATCGGGCTGTTGGATATCCACATCTTGGAGCCGTTGAGCACATAGCCGCCGTCGCTGCGGCGCGCCGTGGTCTTCATGCCGCCGGGGTCCGAGCCGGCATCGGGCTC
The DNA here is from genome assembly GCA_007128865.1 of Paracoccaceae bacterium. Classification (GTDB taxonomy): domain Bacteria; phylum Pseudomonadota; class Alphaproteobacteria; order Rhodobacterales; family Rhodobacteraceae; genus Rhodobaculum. Next base: position 4,265 of record SKWP01000247.1, on the reverse strand, counting down.
GGTCAGCCCGAAACAGCCGATCCATTCGCCGCTGGCAAGCTTCGGCAGGTACTTCTTGCGCTGCGCCTCGGAACCGTAGGCATGGATCGGATACATCACCAGGCTCGACTGCACGCTCATCATCGAGCGATAGCCGGAATCCACCCGCTCCACCTCGCGCGCGACGAGACCATAGGCGACATAGCCGGCCCCGAGCCCGCCATAGGTTTCGGGAACGGTGATGCCCAGCAGTCCCATCTCGCCCATTTCGCGGAAGATCCCGGGATCGGTGCTTTCCCTCGCAAAGGCGTCGATGACCCGCGACTGCAGCTTTTCCTGCGCATAGGCATGGGCGCCGTCGCGCAGCATGCGCTCTTCCTCGGTCAGCTGGTCGTCAAGCAGGAAGGGATCGTCCCAGACGAAACTGCCCAGGTCCGGGCGGTCCTTGTCGGAAAGCTTGGGGCGCGGGGCGGCGTCGTCCTTCATCGGAACCTCCTACGTCAGCGCCCGACAGGCAGGAAGCGCAGGCCGGGCGGGGATCAACGATTGGCTGCTGACTACACCATGCCCCCGGCAAGGAACAGGGCCAATCCGGCGGGTTGCGGGCAAGGGTTGCGCCGGATCAAGTCGCACCCCACCCTATTGTGGTAGGTTCGCAAACGCGTCGCCAAAGCGACCCCGACGCACGACCCAAGGAGGAACCCCATGGCCGGCAGCAAGAATGCCCCCCCGCCCCCGACGCCCGAAGACCTGGCCCAGCAGATCGAGACCTTGCGCGCCGATCTGTCGCGCATTGCCGAAACGATGGGAGAGCTGGCACGGCTGCGTGCCGAAGAGCAGGCAGAGCGGCTGCGCGAGGCGCGCGACCATGTCGGCCGCATGGCCGAGCAGGAGGCCCGGCGCATCTATCGTCAGGCCGGCGACGCGATGGAACAGGCCGACGAGATGATCCGCGAACGCCCTGCCATGGCGGTGGGCATCGCTGCGGGGCTCGGGTTTCTCGTCGGGCTGATGATGTCGGCGCGGAAAGGCGGATGAAGGCGCCCCTGGCCGAGGCCCGGCTGCGCGCGGGGCTGCAGCGGGCCGGCCGGCGTGCGGCGATGATGGTTGCCGGTGCGCTGCTGCTGGCGGTGGGGATCGGGTTTCTGACCGCGGCGGGCTGGTTGCTGCTGGCCGATGCCTTCGGGCCGCTGGCGGCGGCGGCGGTGCTGGCCGGCATCTATGGCGGTACCGGGATGATCCTGCTGGCCCTGGCCGGACGCGAGGCGCCACCGCAGCCGCTGCCCGAAACGCCCGCTACCGCCCCCGAAAGCGGCATCGGCATGGCGGTGGATGCCTTTGTCTTCGGCTATCAGGCCGCCCGCGGGGCGCCTCCGCGCCCGGCCCCGAAACCGGGGTCGGCCGCCGGGGCCGACCAGACCGACGGTCGCTGACAAACTCCTCGGCCGGCTTCCTGCGCCAGGGCCACCGCAGGGCGCGGCCGTGCATGGGGTTCTCCTTTTCTCATGTCGCAACACGAGTTACGGAGAACCCCGCCAAAAACTCAACGTCTCATACAAAATCCGTTTGATCGGTTCGGGAAGCACGGGCGGCGGCCGCCCGAGGTGGGCGCGGAAGCGCCCGCCTGGGGGGCGGGCGGGCGCTGCCCGTGCTGGCGCACGGGCGGAATAGGGTCGTTGGTGGACCGAACTGAACAAACGGATCCGGTATCAGATCTGTCTGAACCTCAACACAATCGGAATGCCGCGGAATCGAGATCGCGAAACCGGCCGCAATCGCAGGGGGTTCGCTCTACCGGAGGCGGGTTTCGGGGTCATTGCCGGCGCCGACGGCGGGGGCTGGCGCAAGCGGCGCGGCGAAGGTCAGGGCGCAGCGACCGGCCGGTCAGGCGACGGGTTTCCTGCCGGCGAGCGTATCGGGCCGGCAGGGTCAACCAGCGCCGTGATCAGGGCATCGGGCCGGCGATAGCCCAGCAGTTGGCCGGCGCCTGCCAGCAGGCGCAACACGGTTCCCGGGCGGCGGGCAGCGAAATCCGCGACCGCCGCGGGCGGGGTGGCGGTGTCGGCATCGCCGTGCAGCAGCACCGCCTGCTGCGCGGCCTGAGCCGGAAGCGCCGACCAGTCGCGCGCCACCAGTGCCGCATCGCCTGCCATCGCGGCATGACCCTGTGCGCGCATGATGTCGTACCCGCGCGCGACATGGGCAAAAAGCTCCGGGTCGGCGCAGACGGCGCGGTCCTGCGGGCTCGCCTCGTACAGGGTGCGGGCAAAGGCGCGATGGCCGCCGCGGGCCAGCAGCGCCACGCAGAGCCGCAGCAGGATCTGCGCGGTCTCGGGGCTGTGCGCGGCGCAGCGTGCCAGCGCCGACTGGGCTGCGCCCCAGTCGGGCAGGTCTGGCCGCGCGCGCCCGGTCAGGCCGGGCACCAGACCGGCAATCATGACCAGAGCGGAGATTCTGGCGCCATGCGCGCTGGCAATGGCCCAGCCGACCGGGGTGCCGCTGCCCTGGGCCACGAGACTGCAGCAGCCGATGCCGAGATGGTCGAGCAGGGCACGCGACCAGCCGATCGCCTCCTGCAGCGGATCGGCCCCCGCGGGCGTCGGGTCCGATGTGCCGAAACCGGGCCGCGCCGGCACGATCAACGTCAGACCGGCCTCGGTCAGCCGCCGTTCCCAGAAGCCGGGCAGCGACCAGCCATCCAGCATCCCGTGCACGAACAGGACCGGTCGGCCCTGCCGGGCGCCGAACATGCGCCAGGCCAGCCGGCGCCCGCCGCTGATGGCGACATGCCCGTCCGGGGCCAGCCCCGCCGGCAGCGCGGATGGCCAGTGCGGCGCATCGAACGGTGCCAGCGCGGCGGCAAGCCGCATGAACTGGCTGCGCTCATGCGTGTCGGTCTTGCGCAGGATCGCCTTGATCTGCGTCCGCACGGTATCGAGCCGGCTGCCGCGCGCCCGTGCAATCGCCTCGACCCCATGGCCGGCCAGCAGCAGCGCCGTCACCCGAAGCTCGGCGCCGGTCAGGCCAAAGGTCTCGGCCAGCACGCCGAGCATCCGGTCCGAGGGCGCGAATCCCGCCGCCTGCAGCACCAGGCAGGCCCCGGCTTCGGGGTCGCGCAGCGGGCTGGCCACCATCAGCAGCGGCACGCGCATCCCTGCGGGATAGAGCCGGAGCGCCCCGGCGAGTGCGGGCAGGGGGCGCGCCTTGCCGTTGCCATTCGACAACCGCGCCAGAAGCGCACGCAACCGCGCCGATCCGTCCGCGTCAAGCTCCAGATCGTCGATGCCTTCCGGCCGCGCGCCACCGAAAGCCGCGATCAGGGGGTCGTTCGCGGCGAGGATGCGACCGTCGGGCGCCACAAGGGCCCGCGGGCGGTTCGGGTCGGCTGACACCGCGTCCGACCGCGACAGGGCCGGGGATGCGCCGCTGTCGATCAGCGCCTCGACGGTTGCCACATGGCGTTGCAGAACGGGTCGGACATGACCTTCCCAATCGATGCGCCCGGCTGCGGCGGCATCGGTCAGCGCCGCGAGTGAACCGATCAGCCCGACATAGCGCTCGGGATCGACGAGGCAGGCGTACAGCTCTTCGATCACGTCCAGAAACAACTGCCCGCCCTGATTTCGGGCGACCGGAAACCTTGCCATGTACCAGACCCGGGGCCGGCGTCCTGCACGCCGGTATCACAAAGCGCCAGCATGATCCGCCGCGGGCCGGTTGGCAAGCCTGCGGTTTCGGCCCGGAAAGCCCCGGCCATTCCCCATATGGGGTATGCGTCGGGGTGGTGATCCGGCGTCTTATGCGGCGCATCTGCGTTTTCCCAGCAGGCCCCTCGGGGCCGTGTCATTGACCGGATCATCTTGATGTCGTTTCACGCCCCGCGTCGGGCCCGTTTCTCGATCGCTGCCGCCGCCCTTGCCACCACCGCCCTGACCGCACCCTCGGTCCTGGCGCAGATCGCGCCGGATGGCCGCAGCGCCACGACCGCCAGCCCCGGCGCGGGCGGGGTGACCGACATCACCACCGGCACGCTGTCGGGTGGCTACGGGATCAACAGCTTTTCGGCCTTCAACCCTGGCACCGGATCGACGGTGAACATCCACGCTCCCGCGGGTTCCGCGGGGACCGTGAACATCGTCACCGGCCCGGCCAGCCGCATCGAAGGCGCGGTGCGGGGGATGCAGGCCGGCACGGTCGGGGGCGATCTGTTCATTGCCAATTCCAGCGGCATCGTCATCGGCCCGCAGGGTTCGGTCCATGCCGGCACGGTGGGGCTGTCGGCGCCG
>SKWP01000233.1 GCA_007128865.1 Paracoccaceae bacterium | reverse complement strand
CGAACGGCTGCGCGATCTCGGCCTGACCCCGGCCGGGGTTGACCGCCGGGCCACACTGGGCGCCGAGGAGCTGACACTGATGGCCGCCGACATGACCGTGCTGGTATCCTGCTGGCGCTGAGCAACAGCGCGGTCCGGGCGGCGCCGGGTCAGGCCCGCCAGAACCGCGGCAGGATCAGCACCAGTGCCACCAGCACTTCGAGCCGGCCCAGCAGCATGGCGGCGATCATCACCCATTTGGCCGAGGCCGGAAAGCCGTCCACCGCACCTGTGGGGCCGACCTCGGGGCCAAAGGCGGGCCCGATGTTGAACAGCGCCGTCCATGCGGCGGTCACGGCGGTGCCTGTCTGCAGGCCGGTCAGCGACAGCAACACCGCCGTCACCCCGAAGCTGACAACGAACAGCGTGAACATCGCGATCACCGAATTGACAACCTCCGGCTCCAGCGAGCGCCCCTGCAGCCGCAACCGCGACACCCGCGACGGGCTGTGAATGCGCCGGATCTGTGCCTTGACCGCCTCGATCAGCACCAGATAGCGGAACACCTTGACAGAACAGCCCGTCGAGGCGGTGCAGGCGCCGACCATGCCGCCGATCATCACCACCACCAGCGCAAAGCCGCCCCAGGATTCGACATCGGCGCTGCCATAACCGGTGCCGGAAAACAGCGACACCACATTGAAGGCAGTTTCCCGCAGGACGGTTTCGAAGGGCGGCGCATCGGGTGCGGAAAGCCCGCTCCACAGCCGCCACAGCACCACCGCGGCCACGGCATACAGCGTCCAGCGCAGATAGGCCCGCACCTGCACATCCTCGTAAATCGGCCGAAAGCTGCCGCCGGCCAGCTGGATGAAGCGGATAAAGGGCAAACCGGCCAGGACCATGAACACCACGGCCGCATATTCCGCCGCCCCCGCATGGGGCAGGAAGCTGGCATCCGTGGTGGCAAAGCCACCCGTGGCCACGGTGGTCAGCGACAGGTTCAGCGCATCGAAGGCCGAAAGGCCGAGCGCGAAATAGGTCACCGCGCAAAGCCCGGTCAGGACCAGATAGATTTCCAGCAGCGCGCGGCCGATATCGGCGGTCCGCGGAAGCACCTTGCCAAGCGTGTCAAAGGCTTCGGAGCGGAAATACTGCATGCCGCCGACCTTCATCACCGGCAGGAAGATCAGCGCCACGATGATGATCCCCAGCCCGCCGATCCATTGCAGCAGCGACCGCCACAGCAACACCCCGGGCGGCATGTTGTCCAGACCGGTCAGGACAGTGGTGCCAGTGGTGGTGATGCCCGACATCGTCTCGAACACCGCATCGGTAAACGATATGCCGGGCGCCCCCATCACGAAGGGCACCGCCCCGAACAGGGTCAGAACCACCCAGACAAAGGTTGTCAGCAGATAGGATTGCCGGATCGTCAGGCCCAGCGTGGCCGAATTCGCGGTGCTTGCCATCACCAGCCCGCCGGCCAGCGCGGTGGCGGTTGCGGCCAGCAGAAAGGGTTGCCAGTTGTCCGAACCGGCCAGATAATCCACCAGTGCCGGCAGCAGCATGAGCACGCCCAGCAGCGCGGTCAGCAGGCCGATGATGAAGGCAACGGGGCGGATATCGGGCATGGCGCAGGCATGTCGCCGCCGCCGCGCCCTGTCAAGCGTGCGCGCGTGGCGGGCTCAGCCGATGTGGAACAGCGATGCAAACAGCCGCGGATCGAGGCTCTGGGCGGCAAAGCTGGGCCCGCGGGTCAGGACGCTGACGGCATCATGGCTGTGCAGGCTTTCCTGATGGCTGGCCAGCACCCGGAAATCGCCCACCCGCGGGTCGCGGGCAAGCTCGGCGCAGAAGGCCCGCGCGGCATCCTCGACAAACAGGGGATGCGCGGCGTTGAGTTCGGCAAAGGCCTGTTCGTCCTCGCGCTTGACCATCACCTGGGTCTCGGTCGGCACCGCATCGCGGCACAATTCGACCAGATCCTCGAACCACATCGCCGGGCCGTCGCGCAGCACCACCGAGATACGCGCCACCGAACGCTGCGAATGCGGCGTGGCAAGCTGGCCGCGCACCGCACGGGCGTGTTCGGACAGTTCCAGCGAACAGGGGCAGGTCGAGGAATAGACATAGTCCAGATGCATGAAGCGCTGCCGCCGGCCGGCGCGTTCCACCAGTTCCAGCGCCATGTCGTAATACTGATAGCCTTCAAGACCCGACCGCAGGCTGCGCAGCTTCATGGGAAAGGAAAACCGCATCTGGAGCCGCGCATCGCCGGCGCCGAGGTCGGCCTTGTAGTCGTCAAGCACCGCTTCCATCACCTCGAACGAAAACAGGGCATCGGCATGGCGGTAAAAGCTGCGCATGATCCGCGACATGTTGATGCCCTTGCGGTCGGCATCAAGGCTGACGGTTCCGGTCACCGAGGTTTCCAGCGTCACGTCGCCGTTGTCGCGGGTATGAAACCGGATCGGCAGGCGGAAATTGGAAATGCCGACATGCTGGATCGGCGCGCGGGCGCCCACGATCAGGCTGGCCGGGCCGTTCTGCAGATCGGGCAAGGATGCGCGATAGGTCTCGTCGGCCTCGAACTGCTGAGGATAGGCGCGGCTGAACTGCGGATATGCGGTTCCGGCCGCCGCCGGTGCCGAAAGCTGCGCCAGGCGCGGGTCGAGGGCGGCGATTTCGGCCACCGAGGCGCCGCCCGTCCAGCGACGCAGCACATCGAGCGCGGCCTCGGCCTCATCGCGGCTGGGTCCGCGGTCGAATTCGGGGGTGTGGAGGTTCATCGGGCCTTCTCCGGATGCCGGCGTCGCATAAAGGGTAGGCGTCGCGCGCGGCAAGTCCAGCGCCATTATGGCGGAAATTTGCGGCTTCGCAAACCGCCTGTACCGGCTCGGCCGGCGTCAGACCGCGTCGAGCGCGCCCTTCAGATCGGCGATCAGATCCTCGGGGTCTTCCAGCCCGATGCTGAGCCGTACAAGCCCCGGCGTGATGCCCAGAGCCGCCTTCTGGTCGTCGGGCAGGCGCTGGTGCGTGGTCGTCGCCGGGTGGGTGACAAGGCTTTTCGAATCGCCAAGGTTGTTGGTGATCCGGAAGATGCGCAGCGCGTCGAGAAACCGGAAGGTCGCCGCCTTGTCGGCGCCGAGGTCGAGCGAAAGGATCGTGCCGCCGGTTTCCATGCTGCGCAGGGCAAGGTCGTGTTGGGGATGGCCGGGCAGATGCGGGTATATCACCCGCGAAAGCCGCGCATCGCCCTGCAGCGCCCGCGCCACCGCCAGCGCGCCCGCGGCCTGCGCCCGTACCCGCAGGTCCAGCGTTTCCAGCCCCTTCAGCATCACCCAGGCATTGAACGGGCTCATCGCCCCGCCGGTGTGCTTCATGTAGGGTTCGACCGTCTTGCGAATGAAATCGCGCGTGCCCAGGATCACCCCGCCAAGGCAGCGGCCCTGCCCGTCGATGTGCTTGGTGGCCGAATAGATCACCACATCGGCGCCCTGCGCCAGCGCGCGGCTGAACACCGGGGTGACAAAGACGTTGTCGACCAGCACCAGCGCCCCGGCTGCGTGGGCAATGTGGCAAACCGCCTCCAGGTCGATCAGCTCCAGCGTCGGATTTGACAGGGTTTCCAGAAACACGGCCCGGGTTTGCCCGGGCCGCACGGCCGCGCGCCACTGGCCGAGATCGGTGCCGTCGACAAAGCTGACCTCGACGCCGTAGCGCGTCAGCACCTCTTCGAGGACATAGAGGCACGAGCCGAACAGCGCCCGCGATGACACCACATGATCGCCGGCGCGCAACATGGCCATCAGCGCGCCGGAAACCGCCGCCATGCCGCTTGCGGTGGCAAAGGCATCCTCGGCGCCTTCCAGATCGGCGATGCGCGATTCGAACATCGCCACAGTCGGGTTGCCGTAGCGCGCATAGACGAATTCGTCCGGCCCGGATGCCAGAAACCGCGCTTCGGCCGCAGCGGCGGATTCATAGACGAAGCCCTGGGTCAGAAACAGCGCTTCCGACATCTCGCCATACTGGCTGCGGCGGGTGCCGGCATGCACCGCGCGGGTGCGTGGCTTCCAGTTTTCGCTCATGTGCTTGCCCCGCTGCGGCGACCCGTTCGATGAGCGCGATAGCGCCGCCACCCGGTCAGGTCAACCACACCCGCAAGGGCCCGCCCGTCAGCAAGGGCAGTTGGAATTCCGCCCGGCAGGGATTAGGTCGCACAGAACCCCGTCTGCCCGTTCCTTCAGAAAGGCCCGTTCAATGACCATCGACCTTCATTTCTGGCCCACCCCCAACGGCTTCAAGATCAGCATCGCGCTGGAAGAGATGGGCCTGCCCTACAGGGTGCACTGGGTGGACATCGGCAAGGGCGACCAGTTCGACCCCGAATTCCTGAAGATTGCCCCCAACAACCGGATGCCGGCGATCGTGGACCCCGACGGCCCGGATGGTGCGCCGGTTTCGATCTTCGAATCCGGTGCGATCCTGCAATACCTGGCCCGCAAGACCGGGCAGTTCGGTGGCCCGACCGAACGCGACCGCATCGCGGTGGATCAATGGCTGATGTGGCAGATGGGCGGCGTCGGCCCGATGGCCGGGCAGGCGCATCATTTCCTGAAATATGCGCCGTCGCTGGAGCCGCCACAGGTGCTGCCCTATGCCCAGGACCGTTATCGCCGCGAGGTCGGCCGGCTTTACGGGGTGCTCGACCGGCAGCTAAAGGGGCGCGAATTCGTGGCCGGGGATTTCTATTCCATCGCCGACATGGCGATCTGGCCCTGGGCGATGGGCTGGGAAGGCCAGGAACAGACGCTGGAAGACAAGCCGGACTTCGCGCGCTGGCTCAAGGCGGTGGGCGAACGCCCGGCCGTGCAGCGCGGCCATGCGCTGGGAAGGGAACGCCGCCGCCAGGGCCCGATGAACAAGCGCGAACAGCAAGTGCTGTTCGGCAAGCAGGCGGGCTGATACGGAATCCGTTTGATCGGTTCGGTCGGCCAACGGCGCTTGCCCGCCGGGCAACAGCGCCGTGGCCGGCCTGACGACGCGTTCAGCCGGCCCCGGCGTCCTCGTTCTGCAGCAGCCGGGCGCCGCCGTTGCCGGTGACGACGCCAAGCGACTTGAGCTTGCGGTGCAGCGCCGAGCGTTCCATGCCGACGAAATTCGCCGTGCGGCTGATGTTGCCCCCGAAGCGGTTGATCTGGGTCAGCAGGTATTCGCGCTCGAACAGCTCGCGCGCATCGCGCAGGGGCAGCGTGGCCAGCCCCCCGGCCAGCACCAGCCGCCCCGCATCGCCGCCGCCGCCCGGTGCCTCGGCCTCGCCCTGAAGTTCCCGGGCCAGGATCGG